>NZ_JBEXHY010000068.1:0-30039 GCF_040608295.1 Micromonospora sp. NPDC005197
GTCCTTGGGGATGTCGACCAGCACCGGGCCGGGCCGGCCGGTGCTGGCCAGATGGAACGCCTCGGCCAGCACCTGCGCCGGGACGGGTTCGGCCGCCGCAGTCGCCGGTTTCTCAGTGGGCGTGGTGGTACTGGTGCACCACGGCGTGCCCCTTGCCCCGGCTGATCATCCACCGGTTGACGGGCGTGGTCAGCAGGAACGCCACGACCAGCGACCCGGCCAGGGACGCCCAGAACAGCACGCTGGTCAGCCCGGCGTTCATCGCCCCGGGCACCGCGACGATGAACGCGTTGTCCAGCAGCTCCATGATCGCAATCGACACGGTGTCGGCGGCCAGGGCCACCTTCAGCGCGGTGCGGACGTTGACACCGGCTCGCAACACGCCCCGCATGGTCAGCCCGTAGCCGAACACGAAGGCCAGGGCGATCGACAGCACCACGGTGGCGGCGTTGTGCAGCCCGGCCGTGGTGCCGATGACCATGCCCAGGACCTCACCGATGGCGCACCCGGTCAGGCAATGCAGCGTCGCCGACGCCGCGACCGCCCAGCTCTCCACCACCCGCATCTGCTGCCGGTCGGCGTCCGGGCTGTGCTGGTTGTGGCCCTCGTGCCCATGCCCGGCGTGGCCGGCCGAGCCCGGTGCCGCAGTCGCCGTGGGGCTCTGAACGTGGCTGCTGTGATCCATGTCCGACCTCCTTCACTCGCCCACACCGTACCCCCCGGGGGTATGTATGCCAAGGGTTGAGGGGCAGCGTGCCCCCGCGCTGCCTGTCGCACTGACCCGCCGCGACGACGACGGACCCGCAGGCGGCCGATCCTGCCGGTGCGGCTGAGCGGAACCGTCACGACCGGGTGGCCGGCGTCTGGAGTTGGGTGCGCTTGTCCCGGATGTGCCGCAGGCTTGATCGAGGGCGGCGGTGGGGACGCGGCGGGGCCGCAGCCCTCGTCGGCAGTCAGGCCTTCAGTCATCGGGAGTGCGTCTTATCTGTCGACGGCGCGGCCACGTGGTACGACTGCTTCAAGAACAAGCCGACAAAGCAGGCGGGCCGGTGACGACGAACAGAGTGGCCAATCTGCTGCGTGGGCGGGAGAGTCCGCAACGGCCGACCTTCCTGGAACTGTTCTTCGATCTCGTGTACGTCTTCGCGCTCACCCGGATCGTGCACGAGTTGGTGCTGGACTACACCAGGGGTCACGTCGCCGAGACGTTGACCACTACCCTTTCGGAAAACGGCGAGACTCTGCTGCTGCTATTGGCCGTCTGGTGGATCTGGACCCAGACGGCGTGGATGACCAGCAGATTCGACCCGTTCCGGCCGGAGATCCAGTTCCTTGTCCTCGCGACGATGTTCGGGAGTCTGCTCCTGGCGGTCGCGATATCCGGGGCTCTCGCCGAGACCGGAATTCTCTTCGCGAGCACGTACGTCGCGATCCAGGTGGGCCGCACCCTTTTCTTCGTAGTTACCTTGCGGGGCCACGATCTGCGCCGCGTCAACATGCTGGCGCTCGTCTGGTTCGGCGCGTCGGCCGTGCCGTGGCTCATCGGAGCCTTCGAACCCGAGTTGACGCGCAATTCGCTGTGGGCGCTGGCCCTGGCGATCGACTACCTGGGGGGCAGACTCGGCTGGCCGGTACCGGGGCTGGGCCGCTCGCGGGTTTCCCCGTGGGCCGTCGCCGGCGAGCACCTGGCCGAACGCTACTGGCAGCTCGTCATCGTCGCGCTTGGTGAGACGATCCTGACCTCCGGCTCGAGTCTTCTACGTGGTCCGATTGTGCATGAACGAATATTGGCTCTTACCTTGTCGTTCCTCACCACGGTGTTGCTGTGGCGGATCTACTTCTACCGAGCCGGCCAGATCTTGGGCGAGGCCGTCGTGGCATCCGTCGACCCAGGCCGACTCGGTCGGTCGGCCGAGCTCTGTCACCTGCTCATGGTGTCCGGCATCCTCGTGACCTCAGCCGGTTCCGAACTCGTCTTGCTGGATCCATCCGGACACGCCAAACCCGCCTGGGTCGGCGCCATCCTCGGCGGGCCCGCGCTCTACCTCGCCGGGCGTTCACTATTCGAACACGTGGCCTTCGCCCGCGTGTCCCGGCCGCGGCCGATCGGGATCCTCGCCCTCGTGGCCCTAGCGCCGCTGATGGTCCGTCTGCCGCCACTCAGGGTCGCTGCGGCAGCTGCCGCCGTCCTGCTCGGCGTCGCCGTCGCGGACGCGATCCGAGCCCACGGACGCCCACTGGAGCAGGCCTCGCCACCACGCTGACCGGGCAGGCCGGGATGCCGATGCTGGTCGGCACCTTCTCAGATCGGCGAGGGTGGCGACGCGGCGGTCAGTGCCGGCGGACAGCGGGCCGCTGCCGGGGCGAGTGCGGTGACGGCGATCGTGAAAGCCCTGCTGCCGGTGTCCTGCCAGAGGTGCGGGGAGAACGGAGGGAGCGGTCTGGCCGTCACCGCGCCCAGCCCCTGGTCATGGGATGACAATTGCCGGATGGACCAGGTGCTCAACCTGCTGGTGTCGCTGCCACCCGCCCTGGTGCTCGTCTTGGCGTTCCTCCTCCCGGCGCTGGAGGCGTCGACCTTCCTTGGCCTGGTGGTGCCGGGGGAGGTGGCCGTGCTGGTCGGCGGAGTCCTCGCCCACGACGGGAGGCTGCCGCTGTGGGCGGTGATGGTTGTGGCGCTGGCCGGGGCGGCCCTCGGCGACCAGGTGGGTTATCTGATTGGCCGCCGTTACGGCCGGCGGCTGCTGGACCGAACGCCGCGCCGGTTCGTTCGATCTGGTGAGCTGCGTCGTGCGCTCGACCTGATCCGTCGGCGGGGCGCCGGCGCAGTGGTGCTCGGCCGCTGGGCGGCCGCGCTGCGGGCGCTGGTGCCGGGTCTGGCGGGCATGAGCGGCATACCGCAGCGCACGTTCACACTGGCCAACGTTGCCGGCGGGGCGCTGTGGGCAGCGGCGGTGGCCGCGCTGGGTTACCTGGCTGGCGCATCGTACGGACTGCTGGAGCGGCGACTTGGCCTGGGCGGGGAGGTGCTGCTCGCGGTTGTGGCGCTGGTGATCGCGGCACGGTTCTGGGCTGGCCGGCGGGCTGCGCGCCGCGAGCGGGCCGTGCAGGAACCGACGAGGCCCAGTGACGGCACACATCCTGGCGCTCTCGGGGAACCTCGACGCCGCCGACGCCTGCGCGGCTGAACTACTCGCCACCGGCGGACTCGCAGCGGAGCAACGGTGGGACTTCCGTCGGGAGGGCGTCGATAACAGACGCGTTCAGGCCGTCCACATCAAGCGTTCGCAGCGGTGGCACAGCATCGAGCGAGGGGTGCTCGTCAACCCCGGGTCAGTTCCAGGGATCGGCGTTCGGATCGTCGCCGAGCAGCTGCGCGCTCTCCAGGCACAGGTTCTCGCCGAACAGTTGATTGCCGCGGGAGTCGGTGCCCCATGCGTCGTCGGCGGAGGCAGCGATGGCGCGCCATGTGTAGCTGTCAGCCGACCTGGCCGGCCTGGTAGTGCCCGGACCCTGACCTGGCCTTCGCGTCACCGACCTGTCCTTCGCGCCAGCGGCGATCAGCGGACCCGGGACGGATCGGTCGTCCGGGTACGCAGCCACGCGTCGAAGTCGCGGGCCACGATGCGTTCGTCGGTGACACCGTCGGCGGCCGGCGAGCACAGCCAGCGGATCGGCGCGGCCATGACGGCGGGATCAAGCATCTGCTCGCGAACCGCCTGGGGCATCCCGTCCGGGATCATGCCGGTACGGGTGGCCCCGCCGGGCAGGAGTACGTTGACCCATACCGAGTGCTCGCGCAGATCGGCGGCCATGATGCGGGACAGCGCCTCGGACCCCGCTCGTGACGGGCCGTAGGGCACGAAACCTCTACGGATCATGGTCTCCTCGTTGAGCGAGATGTTCACGATGCGTCCGCCGCCGGCGGTGAAGAAGGTCGGTACGACCGCGCGGGCGACCAGGAAGTAGCCGGTGAGGTTCGTGTCGATCACGTCCCGGAAACCGTCGGGCGTGACCTCCCAGAAGCCCCGAGGTTCGGTGAAGAACTCCGGGTTCACGGTTCGCATGCCGATCCCCGCGTTGTTGACCAGCACATCGAGTCCGCCCAGGAGGTCGACCGTCCGGCGGACACCGTCGGCCACCGAGCGCTCATCCCGGACGTCCATGGCGACGCCACCGACCCGCCCGCGCTCGGCGTCGATCTGCTCGGCGACCTGGGCGGTGCGGCCCTCATCGCGGCTGGTGATGACCACCCGCGCGCCGCCGTCGGCCAGCGCCTCGGCCATCGAGCGGCCAAGGCCGTTGGTCGCCCCCGTGACCAGGACCCGTACCCCGGAAAGGGACTCGTCGGTTCTCACGTCACGCACGGTCATGAACCAATCATTCCTCATTCGTGCGCGTGCCGTGCGGAGCAGGCTGACCGGCCCGGGCTGCTGGACGCGGCCGTTCCGTCCCGCGTTTGGCGGCCGGAGGCGCGGGAACACCTCGCCGATCGGGCCCAGGCGACCCGCCACGTCTGTCGTCCGGCAGCGCTGGTGATGCCGGCGAGACCCGAGAGGAGCGAGGATGAGCCCACGCAGGACAACCGTCCCGGCACGCAGATCACCCGGAGCCACCAAGGCCACCGGGGCGACGAAGATGCCGCCGAGCCGGAAGGTGGCGGCCAAGAAGGTCGCCGCTGCCACGAAGCGGGCCACCGGCGCGAGCGCAGCCAAGACGCCCGGCGAGAAGCCCACGCCGACCACGCCCCGCGTCGCCCGGAAGAAGGACGTTTCCGCCACCACGGCCTCGCCCAGCCGCAGGCCGACGGCGAAGGCGGCCGCCGCCAAGAACGCACCACCAAAGAAGGCGCCCTCAGCGAGGGCCGCGGCGAAGAAGGCGCCGGCGAAGAAGGCCGCGCCGACCCGGGCCCGCACCACGTCCGCCACCAGGGCACCGGCCAAGAAGGCGACCACCATGGAGTCGTTCGGCAACCGGCGTACGGCGCGAAAGACCTGAACTTCGACGCCTACCCGATGTGTCGCACCGGCTCGATGACCGTCGGGGAGGCGTCGCCGCAGGCGTGCGCCTCACCATGCGGCCCTGCCCGCCCACGCCGTTCGGGAACCCCCCCCCGGTCCGCACGCGTACCGCCGGGTCAACGACCGGCGTCACGGGCACGGTCTCCTCGCAGAATGCCCTGGCCAGTGGAAACTCCGCGCGTGTTGCAAACGCCCCTGCGGGGTTCGCCCCTTATGAAAGAGTTTGCTCTGAAGGTTGCCGATTATCGACGGCACCCGCACGAGCAGATCAAGTGACAGGGGCGGACATGAGGTGGCTGATCGGTGGTGCGGCCGCGATTGCCGGGGGGATGGTTGTCCGGCGCCTGCTCGGTGGGGCTGGCCGGGGCAATGACCAGTGGCAACGGGTTCAGGCCCGGCGGCGCGGGGCGCGGTGGCACGTGGCGACGGTGAACCGACCGGCGGGTGACGTCGCCCCGGGCGGCCAGTTCCCCGAGCCGCTGGCCGGGCTTGGCGACGCCGTCGAGGTCCAGGTCCGGCCTGCCCCCGGCGGCCGGGGGACCGAGATCGCCGTACGGCTGCGCGACGGCGCCCGACTCCCTGTTGCCGCCGCGGCCCGACGGGTCACCGGCCGGGATCCTGAACAGGCGATCCGGGCTGCGCTGCGCGAGTCGAAGCAACTGATCGAAACCAGTGAGGTCCTGCACCCGGACTATCCGCCCACGACCGAGCCGACTCCGATGAACAAGCCACTGCGAATGGCCACCCAGCAGGGTCGGCGGGAGGGACGACAGTGAAGGCGCTGGTCTGGGAGGGAGCCAACGAGCTCGCGGTGCGGCAGGTGCCGGACCCGCAGATGCGTAACGAGCAGGACGTCATTGTGCGGGTCCGGCGGACTGTGACGTGTGGTTCGGACCTGCACCTGCTCGGCGGGTACATCCCGTTCATGGAACGCGGCGATGTCCTCGGGCACGAGTTCCTCGGCGAGGTCGTCGAGGTCGGTTCGCAGGTACGCAAGCACAAGGTAGGCGACCGGGTCGTCGTCTGCTCGTTCGTCTCCTGCGGCAAGTGCTGGTACTGCCAGCAACAACAGTTCTCGCTGTGCGACAACGGAAACACCAACCCGATGATCACCGAGAACGTCTGGGGCGCCGCGCCCGGAGGCTGCTACGGCTACTCGCACGCACTGGGGGGCTTCGCCGGCAGCCACGCCGAGTTCATCCGCGTCCCCTACGCCGACCAGGGCGCCTTCACCGTCCCGGACGAGGTGAGCGACGAGCGCGCGCTCTTCGCTTCCGACTCCGCGCCGACCGGTTGGATGGGCGCCGACCTCGCCGGCGTCAAACCGGGCGATGTCGTGGCGGTCTGGGGTGCTGGTGCGGTCGGGCAGATGGCGGCTCGGGCGTCCGTGCTGCTCGGTGCCGATCGGGTGATCGTGATCGACCGACTCGACAACCGGCTCCAGATGGCCCAGACACATCTCGGCGTCGAGACGCTGAACTACGAGCAGCAGGACGTCAGCGGCGAATTGCTGGAGCGCAGTGGCGGCCGAGGCCCGGACGTGTGCATCGAGGCAGTGGGTATGGAGTCGCACAGCAGCGGTCCGCAGTTCTGGTACGACCAGGTCAAGCAGCAGCTGCGCATCGAGTCCGACCGACCGATCGCCGCCCGGGAGGCGATCTACAACTGCCGCAAGGGCGGCAGCGTGTTCATCCTGGGTGTGTTCGGCGGCCTGGTTGACAAGTTTCCGCTCGGGGCGGTGATGAACAAGGGGCTGACGCTGCGCGGCGCACAGCAGCACGGACAGCGCTACATTCCCATGCTGCTGGAGCGGATGGCCCGCGGCGAGCTGGTCACGGAGCATCTCGCGACACACACGATGCCGTTGGACCAAGCGCCGCGCGGCTACGAGATGTTCAAACAGAAACTCGACGGATGCGTACGGGCCGTCTTCCAGCCGACCAGCTGATTCCGCCGTCGCCGGTGCCCCTCGCACCGTAGCGCGACCTCACTTACTGGATGGCCCTCAGCGCCGTCGCGGCAGCTCCCGTGCCGCTGACGTGGTGGTGGAGCCAGGCCGTCGAGGGGAGCGCCCCCGACCACTCGTCGTCGTGTGAAAGGCCCGCCACTGCCTCTGTTCGGAGTCAGGACGTGACGTGTCGGATCCGGTCCCCGGTCCAGGCCGCTTCGAGGATCGCGGTCAGGCTGGCGGTGTCGGTCGGGCCTGGATGGTTCTGGATCAGGCGGGTGACGCCACTGGCCATCTCCGCGAAGCGCGGGAGGTCGGCGCGTGCCACGCCGATGTCCGCCAGGGTGGCAGGGATGCCGATGTCGGCAAGGAGCCCGTCGAGCCAGGTGAGGAACATATCTGCGGCCTCGGTATCCGAGGCGTCGGTCACGTCGAGCCCGCACACACCGGCGAGGATGGCCAACCGGTCGCTGATGGCCTCCCTGGCCGCGTCCAGCGCGTAGGGCAGCAGCAGCCCGACGCCCAGGCCGTGCGGCGTGTGCGTGGCTGCGCCGATGGGGTACTGGAGAGCGTGCGGGGCCGCGTTGCCCGCGTGGGAGAACGCCAGCCCGGCGAGCATGGACCCATAGGACATGTCCGCCCGCGCGTCCGTGTCGCCTCCGTCCCTGACCGCACGACGCAAGCTACGGGCGATCCGCTCGGCGGCCAGGAGCGCGTAATGGTCGGTGATCGGGTTGCGGCCGAGGAAGACCTGCTCCACCGGGTCGCGCGGTCCGTGGGCCCGCCCTCGCGCGGTGTAGCTCTCCACCGCGTGACAGAACGCGTCGATGCCGGAGTGGGCGGTGACGGTCGCAGGGCAGGTGTAGGTGAGTTCGGGGTCGACGATGGCGAAGTCGGGCACGATGTGGACGCTGGAGACCCCCACCTTCAGCTCGCGGTCCGGGTCGGTCAACACCGAGACGGGTGTGAGCTCGGAGCCGGTGCCGGACGTCGTCGGGACCGCGACGAGAGGAATCGTGGGCCCCGGCACCTTCGACTCGCCGTAGAAGTCGCGCGGCGTCCCGCCGTGGCGGCGGATGACGCCGACGATCTTGGCGAGGTCGATCACCGTGCCACCCCCGATGGCGAGGATCACGTCGGCGTCCACCTCGGCGGCGACCGAGACGGCCAGGGCGACATCGGCGAGTGGCACGTCTGACGTCGCGTCGGAGAACACCCCGACGACCTCGACCCTCTCCCGCACGGCGGCCACGATCTCGGCCACGCCCGGCTGCCCGAGAAGGACCTGGTCGGTCACGATGAGGACTCGCGAGCCACTCTCGGCCACCACTCGTGGGATGTTCTGCGCGACCCCTTCGCCCACTATCAGCTGGCGTGGTCCGCGGACGGTCTCAAGCATGTCAGTGCCTCTCTCGAACGTCGGCGGCGATGTGCGGGGCGGAAGCTCGGGGCGGCAGGCCGGTCACGGTAGGTCGATCGCCGCGTAGGTGAGGTCGAGGTACTCGAGGATGCCCTCGTGCGACCCCTCCTTGCCGATCCCGGACTGCTTCACGCCTCCGAACGGAGCTGACGGGTCCGAGATCAGGCCACGGTTGATGCCGACCATTCCCGTGTCCAGCCCTTCGGCGAACCGGAGCGCCCGCTGGAGGTCACGGGTGAAGACGTATCCGACCAGGCCGTGCTCGGTGTCGTTGGCCTTCGCCAGCACCTCGTCGTCGGACGTGAACGAGATGATCGGCGCCACCGGGCCGAAGATCTCCGTCTTCAGCATCCGCGCGTCGTCGGGCACGTCGACGAGGACCGTGGGCGGGTAGAAGTGGCCCGGCCCATCCGGACGCTCGCCGCCCACCACGATCCGGGCGCCGCGATCGACCGCGTCGGCGACGAGCTCGTCGATCCTGGTGACCGAAGCCTCGTCGATCAACGCCCCGACGTTCACGCCGTCGTCGAGACCATGGCCCACCGAAAGCGCGCCCATCCGCTCGGCGAAGCGCGCCGTGAACTCCTCGCGCACCGGCTCCTCGACGTAGATCCGGTTGGCCGCGATGCAGGACTCCCCGATGTTGCGCATCTTGGCGACCATGGCACCGTCGAGCGCGACGTCCAGGTCAGCGTCGGCACACACGATCAGGGCCGCGTTGCCGCCCAGTTCCATGGACGTACGCAGCACGTTGTCCGCAGCCTGTCGGAGCAGCACGCGCCCGACCTCGGTCGACCCGGTGAACGACAGCTTGCGGGTCCGACTGTCGGCCAGCAGTGCGGAGATGACCTCGCCGGAACGCTTGGTGGTCAGCACGTTGACAACGCCCGGGGGTACGCCGACCTCCTCCATGATGCGGGCCAGGAACAGCATGGTGAGTGGCGTCTGGGCTGCTGGCTTGGTGATCGTCGTGCAGCCCGCGGCCAGCGCGGGAGCGATCTTGCGGGCGCCCATGGCCAGCGGAAAGTTCCAGGGCGTCACGAAGACGCACGGTCCGACCGGCTTCGGCACGGTGAGGATGCGATACCCGCCTGCGGGAGCGGTGCTGTAGCGCCCCTCGACGCGCACCGCCTCCTCGGCGAACCAACGGAAGAACTCGGCGCCGTAGGCCACCTCCGCCCGAGCCTCGACGAGCGGCTTGCCCATCTCGAGCGTTATCAGCCGGGCGACCTCCTCGGATCGCTCGATCAGCGCCCGGTACGTCGCGGTCAACAACTCCGACCGTTTCCGCGGCGGGGTCGCCGCCCACTCCGTCATTGCCGTGCTCGCCGCGTCCAGAGCGGCGAGCCCGTCAACGACGTCCGCGTCCGCCACCTCGGCGATGGCTCTGCCGGTGGCCGGGTCCTCGACGGCAAAGGTGGCTCCGCTCGCGGCGTCGCGCCAGGCGCCGCCGATCCGGAGCCGCCGGTGCTCGGGGGCCAGGACGTTCATCGGGTCACTCATTGCGTCGCCTCCTGTGATCCTCGTGGTGATGTCCGGCGTGCCCCAGCGAGCGCGCTGTGCGCGTGGACGGACGGGTCACCCGCCCTGGTCCGGGGCGAGGTTGCCGAGCGGGTCGAAGGTGGCCGTGGCCCCGTCTGCCGGCGCGGTTACCGCCCAGCCTCGGACAACGACAGCCCGGTGTCCGCGTCGAACAGGTGCGCACGGTCCAGGTCGACCGTGACGTGCAGCCGCTCGCCGGGCGTACCGGTGACGGTGGGTCGTGCCTTGACCTTGAGGATCTCCGTCCCCACTCGGACGTCGACCACCGTGCGGTCACCGAGCGGCTCAAGCCCGTAGAGCTCGCCGGACAACGACGCGTGCCCACGCTGTTCGACGGACAGGTCCTCCGCGCGCAGGCCCAGCAGCAGCGCCCGGCCGTCCTCAGCCGTGGTCCAGCGGGGCCGCGGCAGCGTCCAGCCGTCCGCACCGACCAGACGATCTCCCTCGGCGCGGCAGGCGAGCAGGCTGATCGGTGGGCTCCCCACGAATCCTGCGACCCACTGGTTGGCGGGACGCTCGTACACCTCGGTCGGCGTTCCGACCTGTTGCACCTTCCCCTCCTTGAGGACCGCTACCCGGTCGGCCATGGACAGGGCCTCGACCTGGTCGTTGGTCACGTAGACGAAGGTCGCTCCGAGGCTCCGGTGGATGCGGGTGAGCTCGGTGCGCATCTCGACGCGGAGCTTGAGGTCGAGGTTCGTCAGCGGCTCGTCCATCAGGAACGCGCGGGGGCGACGCACCAGCGCCCGGGCCAGGGCGACCCGCTGCATCTCACCGCCCGACAACTGCGCGGGTCGACGTTGCAGCAGACGTTCGATGTGCAGCAGGCTCGACATCTGCTCGACGGCCGCGGCGATCTCGCTCGCGGAACTACGGCGTGCCCGCAGCGGCGAGGCGATGTTCTCGTACACCGTGTGTCGCGGGTAGAGGGCGTAGTTCTGGAAGACCATGGCCAGGTCGCGTGCGGCCGGGGCGTCACCTGTCGCGTCCCTCCCGTCCAGGCGCACCGACCCGGCGTCAAGCTTCTCCAGCCCGGCGATCGCCCGCAGGGTCGTCGTCTTGCCTGCCCCGGAGGGCCCGAGCACGACGAAGAACGAGCCGTCCGGCACGTCCAGCGTCACCCCGTTCAGGGCCTGGACCTTGCCGAAGGACTTGCGCAGCCCGTGCGCTGCCACGGTTCCCATCAGGCCACCAGCTCTTCCGTGCTCACGTCGTAGACCGCCGGGGTCCCGCCGGTGTGCCGCAGCCCGACCTTTGCGTCAGCGGCGAAACGAACAGTCGGTGGCATCCGAACCCGTACGTCGCGCTGGCCGCTGTGGTCGACCACGTAGATGATTTCGTCGCCCAGCCACTCCGCCGAGACCACCCGGGCCGGGATCGAGCCTTCCGCCAGTGGTTCGGTGACTTCCAGCGCCTCCGGCCGGACGCCCGCCACCAGGCGACGGTCACGCGGCAGGCCTGGCGGTGGCGTGAGAACCAGTCCGCCCTGACCGCGCAGCTTTCCGTCGGCCACCTCCACCTCAATCAGGTTCATCGGGGGAGAGCCGATGAATGCCGCGCAGAAGAGACTCGCGGGACGGTCGTAGACCTCCAGCGGCGTGCCGATCTGCTCGACGCGGCCCTTGTTGAGGATGGCGATTCGGTGACCGAGCGACATCGCCTCGACCTGGTCGTGGGTGACGTAGACCATCGTCGCCCCCAGCTCGCCCTGCAGGTGCTTGATCTCCGTGCGCATGTCCGCCCTCAGCTCGGCGTCCAGATTGGTGAGAGGTTCGTCCATGAGGAACGCGCGCGGTCGTCGTACCAGGGCACGAGCGAGCGCAACGCGCTGCTGCTCTCCGCCGGACAGCTGGCGCGGTCGCCGGTCCAGGAGTGGACCGAGCCGCATCAGCCGGGCGGCCTCCTCGACCCGCTTGTGCACCTCCGGCTTGGGCAGTCCCTCGGCCCGCAGTGGGAACGCCAGGTTGTCGCGGGTCTTCAGATGCGGGTAGAGAGCGTAGAACTGGAACACCATGGCGATGTCGCGCTCGGCGGGCGGCAGGTCGTTGACCAGCGTGTCGCCGATGCGGATGTCGCCCGTCGTCTGCCTCTCCAGGCCGGCTATGGCCCGCAGCGTGGTCGTCTTGCCGCAACCCGAAGGGCCGAGCATCACGAACAGCTCACCGTCGCGGATGGACAGGTCCACGTGGTCAACCGCGACCGTCCCGTCCGGGTAGCGCTTGTGCAGGGCGGTCACCTCGATGTCGGCCATCAGCGTCGCACCGCCCCGAGCGTCACACCGGCGATGAGGTGCTTGCGCACCAGGTAGGCGAAGACGAGCACCGGTAGGGCGAACACGACGGAGGCCGCGGCCACGAGACCCCAGTCCGTGGTGGTGCCACCGATGAGGCCGGCGATGGCGGGCGGAGCCGTCCGCACGTCGTCGCTGGAGGTGAGGAAGATGGCGAACACGAACTCGTTCCACGAGAAGATGAGTGCGAAGACCGCCGTCGCGGCGATGCCGGGCACGAGCAGGGGAAGGGTGAATTTCCAGAACGCCTGCAAACGGGTGTAGCCGTCGAGCATGGCGGCGTCCTCGTACTCCGCGGGCACCTCGTCGACGAATCCCTTCATCATCCAGATCGTGAACGGGACGTTGAACGCGGCGTAGATGAGGATCAGCCCGAGCTTGCTGTCGATGAGTCCGACCTGGCGGTACATCAGGAAGATCGGGATTACGACCACCACGGGCGGCATGAAGCGGGTGGACAGGATGAAGAACAGTTGGTCCTTCTTGGCCTTCACCGCGAAGCGTGAGTACGCCCAGGCCGCCGGAACCCCCAGCACGGTGGCCAGCACCGTGGACACCCCGGCGACCACGGCGGAGTTGAGAAACGCGACGGAAAGGGCCGAGCGACCGCCGCCGGGAGCGACGAACACGTCCTTGAAATGGTCCAACGTGACCGTGAAGCCGAAGAACTTGGCCGGGATGGCGTAGACGTCCCGGTTCTCCTTGATGGACGTCTCGATCATCCACAGCACCGGAAAGAGCATCACGACGGCCAGCACCACCAGCAGCGCCAACTCCACCCCGGAGCGGCCCCGGCCACCAAGACGGCGCGCGGGGGGCGTGCGATCCCGGGCAGGACCTGTGGACACGGCCTCGTCGACGGAGACGGCCATCAGCCCTCCTTGAGCTTGTTCAGGTAGCGCAGGTACAACTGCGTGAGGACGATGACGACGAGGACCATGAGGATCCCGTACGCCGAGGCGGTCCCGGTGTTGAAGCCCAGGAACGCGACCTTGTAGACGTGGAACGACAACGTCTCGGTTGAGACACCCGGGCCTCCGTTGGTGAGGATGTAGACGAGGTCGAACAGCCGGAAGGCCTCGATGGCCCGGAACATCACGGCAATGAGGAGCAGCGGCCACACCAGCGGAAGAGTGATGGTGCGGAACCGGAACCACTCGGACGCCCGGTCGATCGAGGCGGCCTCGTACAGGTACTTGGGAACCGCGGTCAGGCCCGCAAGGGCGATGAGCATGATGAACGGCGTCCACTGCCAGGTGTCGACCATGACCAGCGAGATCAATGCCGTTCGCTGCCGGGTGAGCCACTCCACCTGCCCCAGGCCGAGCGAGCCGAGCATGCTGTTGATCACGCCGAATTGCGCGTCGAGCATGAATCGCCAGAACAGCCCGACCACGACCGGCGACAGCATCATCGGAACCAGGAACAGGGTGGTCAGCAGTCCTCGCCCGTGCGTACGACGCGAGATCAGGTAGGCGATGCCGAAGCCGAGCACGGTCTGCAGGCCGACCGCGCCGACCACGTAGATCAACGTCGTCAAGGCCCTCTGGTGGACCTGCGCCGACGTCAGGATGGCGGTGTAGTTCCCGAATCCGACGAACCCGGCGGGCCCCCCGCGGGTGGCCGAGTAGTCGGTGAACGACAGGTACAACGCCCACAGCAACGGGAACACCGACATGGCGAGCAACAGCAGCAGCGCGGGGGAGATGAAGGCCACGGCGAGCCCGCGGTCGGTCAGCCGGCGGGACCGACCCGGTGCAGGTGGCGCCGCGGACGCCACCTGCCCGGGGTTGTCGGTCGACAGGGGGACGGGCGCACTCACAGTCCGCCGCCGCCCTTGCGGCCGCTGGAGTCGAGCACGCCCTGCTGCTCCTTGGCGATGTCGTCGAGCGCATCCTTCGGCTTCTTCGCGCCGTTGAGAGCCGCGTTCACGTTGGTGTTCTCGATGTCGACGAGGCGCGCGTACTCGGGCACGTTCCACATGTCCCGCATCCGCGGAACCGAGTCGGTGTAGACCTGGTTGAACGGCCCGGCATTGAGGAACTCGGGCGACTCCAGGGCATCCGTACGCGACGGCACGCCACCGGCCGCGGCCCACTTCTTCTGAATGTCAGGCCGCTCGAACCACTTCATGAAGTTCAGGGCCTCGGCCTGGTTCGCCTTGGCGGAGTAGGCCGACACGTGCATCCCCATACCGCCGAGGGGGACCAGGTTCGTCTTCTGGCTCGGCAGGGTGGCGAAGCCCAGCTTGTCGAGAATCTGCTCCCGCGTCTTGCCGAGCGTCGACTGCTTCGGATCGAGCAGGCCGCCGCTCGCGGCGATCCAGTTGAACGCGATGCACGCCTTGCCCTGGGCGACCGCCGCGTTCACCTCGTCGATGAACCAGTTGCCGGAGCCCTTGGCGGTCAGCGGCTTCATCTTGTTGACCAGGACGTCCATCGCCTCCTGGCCCGCCGCGTCGTTGAGGACGCCCTCGATCTTGCGGGTCTTGGCGTCCCAGAGGTTGCCGCCGTAGACCCCGTTGACCGTGTTGTAGGTGACGGCTGCGGCGTCGGAGCCGTTGGCCTGGTGGAAAGCCAGCCCGCTGACGCCGGGGTTGTCCGCCTGGCACTTCTCGGCAGCTGCGATCATCTGGTCCCAGGTCTGCGGCGGCTTGTCGCCGATCAGGTCCTTGCGGTAGATCATCGTCCAGGTGTCGCCGAGCAGCGGCAGTCCGTACAGGCTGGCGTTCTCGTCGCGCTTGCCGGTCTCCGCCTGGGGGAACTGGCCGTAGGCCGCCAGCAGGTACGGGTTGTAGGCCGTGACGTCGATGTTGTTCTTGACGAAGTCGGTGATGTCGAGGATGTTGCCGTTCGTCACGGCCTCGCCGATGTGTTGCGAGTCCAGGATCGCGATGTCGAAGTCGGTCTTGTGCGCGGCGAACTGGGTGAACATCGCGTCGTGCCAGTTCGCGTTCGGCACGGTGTTGACCTTGATGGTCGCGTTCGGCCGCTCTTTTGTGTACTCGGCGTTCGCGAAGGCTTCCAGCGCCTTGGCGGGCGGCCAGTCGAACCAGATGAAGCTGAGAGTCAGCGGGTCCTTGGTGAGCTCCGGGATGGTCGCCGGTGCCTTGGGGGCACTCGCCTTCCCGCCGTCGTCCTTGCCGTCGCCGCATGCCGTCACGGTCGTGGCGACCAGCAGCATGGCCGCCGCCGCCAGCTGCACCTTTCGGCCAGGAACGGATATTCGTCCTATTCGCCGTGGATTCCGCATCTTCTCGCCTGCTTTCTGGGTGGGGACTTCTAGAGCCTCGCTATGTGCTTCGCCGAGCAGTTGCTGGGTTGTTCGGGTGTGTTGCCGGGCTGTCGCGGGGGCCGACCCGGGGACCGGCGTCACGAGTACGCCGCGATGTACTGGGCCTTCACGCCGTCGAGCAGGCCCTCCAGGTGATCGACGTGGCCATGGCGGGCGGTTCCGCGATGGTGGCGGATGAAGATCATCCGTCGCGTTTCCTATACGATCTGGTTGGGGGCGTCAGAATGCCGCAGCGTTGTGACTGGTGTCAACAGGTTCCCGAAGGCGCAAGAAAGGACCTCAGGTCACGATGGACGACGAAGCGATGATCGCGCGGGGCCGTAGGGCCATGCCGGGCGGAATGCCGCCGGGAAGATCTCGTGGCCGGCTTGCCGACGAGGTGTACGACACGCTGCTCGGACAGCTGATGTCGCTACGGATCGAGCCCGGCTCCCGCGTCACGATCGACGTCCTGGCGCGAGAGTTGGGGGTCTCGCAGACGCCGATCCGAGACGCCCTGAACCGCATGGAGGCCGAGGGTCTGGTCGTGCGGGTGCCCCACGCCGGCTACCGCATTCCTCCCCAGATCACCCGTCACCGATTCGAGGACATGCTCGAGGTTCGCCTGCTCCTCGAGCCGGCGGCGGCGCGCAGATCCGCCGAGCGGGCGTCCTCAGAGCAGGTGGCCGGTCTGCGACGAATGCTGGAGGAGATGGCGGAGCTCGAGGGGGGTAGCGGGCTGCTGGCCTATGGCGCCTTCGGGCTACGCGACGCCGCTTTTCACGATCTCGTCGCCCTGAGCGCGGAGAACCAGGTCATCCGTGAAACGCTCGCTCGCCTGCACAGCCACGTGCACCTCTTCCGGCTGCACCACGACACCCAGGTCACTCACCTGGCGATGGCCGAGCACGAGGACGTGGTGGCCGCGATCGCCGCGCGTGACCCCGACGCCGCCGCCTACGCGATGCGTCGGCACATCCTGCGGTCCGGCGAGCGTTTCCGACGATTGTTCGACGAGGTCAAGGACGAGGACGGAATGGCGCTGGAGGGTTGACGGGCGGGCTGGGCCGAGGAATGCTGACTCGATCGGATCGGATTGGATCCACCTCACCGCCACCGCCACCAGATGCGAGGAGAAGCAGGTGCCCAGAGCGCTGCTCCTGACCGGCGACGCCGCCGAGGAACTCGACACCATGTATCCCTACTACCGCGTGCAGGAGGGCGGCTGGGACGTCGACGTCTCGTCACGGACGATGCGTGACGTGCAACTGGTCATCCACGAGTTCGACCCCAACTCCGACGCCTACGTGGAGAAGAACGGCCGGAAGCTGCCGGTCGACGTGCCCTGGGCCGAGGTCGACGTCGAGCGCTATGACGCCCTCATCATCCCCGGGGGACGTGCCCCCGAGTGGATCCGGGTCGACGCCGACGTCAGGCGCATTACCGAGCACTTCTTCGCACGCAACCTTCCCATCGCGCTGGTGTGCCACGGCGCGCAGGTTCCAGCGGTGTACGGGCTGCTGAAGGGTCGGAAGACGGCGTGCTTCCCACCCATCACCGGTGACATGGAGAACGCGGGCGCGACGGTCATCGACGCTCCCGACGTCGTGGACGGCAACCTCGTCTCCTGCCGGGGATGGCCCGACATGCCGCAGTTCGGCCGGGCGATGATGGAGCTCTTCTCGAAGTCCGTCAACTCCGCCTCGGCGTGAACACACCTGGTCTGGCCCGGTGACGGCACTTCGGACCGTCGCAGTCGACGGTTCCCCCGTCCACGTCCTGGAGAGCGGCACCGGGCCCGCGGTGCTGATGCTGCACGGCTCCGGACCCGGCACGACCGGGTCCGGCGCCTGGGCGACGACGGCGCAGGCGCTGGGCGCGTCCTGGCACCTGGTGGCTCCCGACCAGGCGGGGTTCGGCCGTACACCGGTCCCGGCGGGCTCCACGGGTGGGCTCCGGCTGTGGACGGAGCAGGCTGCGGGCCTGATGGATGCTCTCGGTATCGAGCACTACGCCGTGGTGGGTCACTCCATGGGCGGTGCCGTGGCGCTGGCGTTGGCGGCCGCGCGCCCCCAGCAGGTCACCCGTGTCGTGGCGGTCTCGACGATGGGCGCCCCCGGAGCGCCGCTGTCCGCCGAGCTCGACGCGGTCTGGGCCGCCCCGGCCGGCCCGCTCGGGGCCCGAGACATGCTGAGTCGCCTCGTCCTCGACCAAGCGCTCGTCACGGATGCGGCCGTCGATGCCCGTGCAGCTGCGATGCGAGCGGGGGCGGCCGCATTCGCGTCGTTGTTCCCTCCACCTCGGGCACGATGGGTCGACGATCTCACCCTCTCGGCGCAGACGCTGGCAGCGATCCGCGCGCCCGTGCTGCTCGTTCACGGCGCCGAGGACCGAGTCACCCCGCTCGCGACGGCAGCCCAGCCTCTGCTCGAACACCTGGCCGATGTCCGTCTGCACGTGCTCGGCCGATGCGGGCACGTGCCGGCGATCGAGCACCCGCACGAGTTCAGGCAACTGCTGTCGCGTTTCCTCCGCCGCGACCGAGGTCACTGATTGCTGCGGCAGGTCCGCAGCCCGTGCTCAAACAGATCGCAGTCGCGGAGGGACGCCGAGCCCCCATAACTGTTCGCCCTGCGTATGGAACAGGGTGATGCAGCGTTCGTGGCAGCGCGCGGATTCGGCCAGTTGCCTGGTGGTCATAGCAGCCGGCGGCGGGTCAGGACCCGGAAGGCCAGGTAGCCCGGCGGTACCGGGAGCCAGAACGTCGCGAGGCGGTAGATCAGGGTGCCTGCGACGGCGGCGTCCAGCGGCAGCCCGTAGAGCAGCAGGCCGGAGACGAGCGCGGCCTCGGTGGCGCCGAGGCCGCCGGGGGTGGGCGCGGCGGACGAGACACCCTCACCGACGAGGCAGACCAGGATCACCGGGGGCAGGTGCGCGAGGGGGACCGGGCCGGTGGCGAGCAGCGCGAGGTAGAGACAGAGGCCGTAGGTGAGGGTGAGCGCCATCGACGCGACGGCGAGCCGCCGCAGCCCGTGCTGGTGGCGCAGTTCGCGCAGCGCGGTCACGACCTGGCCGGCCGCCGCGCGTCCGCGGCGCCGGATCCGGGGTACGGCGAGCACGGCGGCGAGGACGAGCAGGACAGCCAGGGTGCCCAGCAGCAGCGGCAACGCCCTGGCCGCGTCGTGGGTGAGGATGCGGGCGGGTTGGCGGGCGAACGGCAGCAGCACCGGCAGGAGCAGCACCACCGAGAACACGCCGGCGGTACGGGAGACGGCCACGGCGGTGCCCGCGGCGGCGGCGACGAGTCCCTTCTGGTGCAGGTACCGCAGGCTGAGGGCGGCGCCGCCGAGGCTGCCGGGTGCCAGCCGGTTGGCGAACGACGCGGCGACCTGCACCAGGGTGGCCTCGCCCAGCGGGACCCGGTTGGCCGCGGCCAACCGGAGCACGAGGCCGCTGAGCAGGTAGGTCAGGGCGGAGCCGAGCAGCGTCGCCGCGACCGCGACCGGGTTGGCGTGCACGATCAGACGCATGGCGGTGCGTATCTCGCCGAGCTGGGGGAGCAGCAGGTGCACAATCAACCCCAGGACCAGCAGCTCCAGGACCGCGCGGCGGCTGATCCGGACCACCTTCGCCGCCGGGCGGTCACGGTCGGGGCAGCGCCGCAGGATCTCCTGGCGTAGGCAGGTCAGCATGCCGGGGTGCCCGCGCAGGGCGGCACGGCCGGCGCGCGAGAGCACCGGAGGTTGCAGGAACGGCACGCTGTCCGCGACCGCCGCGACGCCCAGGCGGTCGATCGCCCCGGCGACCACGCTGGCCGGGTCGACCCGCGTGGACACAGTGACCATCAGCTCGACGACGTCGCGGGCCTGCTGCTCGGCCGAGGCGTCGTCGGTGCCGAAGCCCAGGTCAACCAGGTAGGCGCGGTCCCGGCCGACGAGCACGTTCGCGGCGCGCAGGTCGCGGTGCGCGATGCCCGCCCGGTGCAGGTGGGCCAGCTGTTCCCAGGCGTCGCGCACGGCGGCGAGCGGGACCGGCCCGACGACGGCGTGCAGCGGGGCGGCGTCGATGAACTCCTGCACCAGTACGGCGTCGCCGCCGGGCATGGCGGCGGTCGTGACGACGGCCGGTATCCGGACGCCGGCGCGCTCGGCCAGCAGGGTCAGACACGTTTCGTGTTCGCTCTGCTGGCGGGCGCTCAGGTACGGCGGCGTGTCGGCCACGTGGCGGTAGCGCACCCGTCGGTAGAGCTTGTAGAACCAGTCCGCGTCGCGCTGCTCACCGCCGGTCACCTTGACGAACAGTCGCCGCCCGTCGGTGGTGACCGCCTGCCACGGCTGCGAGCCGCGGGCGTCGCCGTGGATCGGCGCCCACCGTGCCACGTCGATCCCGCGCCGCCGCAGCGCCGCCCGCAGAGGGGGCACCGACCGTTGCGGTCCAACCTCGCCGACCACGAGCCGGGTCAGACACACCGCGAGCCAGCCGACGAGGAAGCCACCGACCACGTCCACCGGCAGGTGCGCCCCGACGTGGATCCGCGCGACGGCGACCAGCCCGATCACCGCCCAGGCCGCGCGGCGCCATCGGGGCCCGCCGGCCCGCGCCGCGACGAGCGCCAGGGCCGTGGCGACCGCGACGTGTCCCGACGGGTACCCGAAGCGCCCGGTGATCGTCTCGCGCAGGACCACGTCGGCGAGCAGCGCCGCCGGGCGCTGCCGGGCGACCGCGGCCTTGACGGCGACCGCGAGCCAGTACGCCAGGTTCCCGGCCAGCAGGAGACTCCACGCCGTGCCGATCCGGCGTGCGACGACGGCTGCCGCGGCGGTGACGAACACCGCCGGGTACGAGCCGAGCTGCATGACCAGTACCAGGACCGGGGCCAGCCCGGCGGGAAGGTGATTGAGAAGGGCGAACAGGTCCCGCTCCCACGGCGGCACCGGACGGCTGCGGATGGCGGCGCTCAGCGCTGCCAGCAGGCCGGTCGAGACGGTCAGGCTGACCAGCAACACCGGCGACGGGCGATGCGTTCGCGCTCCCACCGGTCCTCGGCCGCCCCTCATCCGGCGCAGTGCCTCCGTCGACCCGAACCCTACGGATCGCCCGCCCACCGCGTGGCCTTTCTCGTCACCGGTCAACCCGTTGGGGGTGACAATCAGCGGGTGGACAGGGCGGTCGGCGGTGCTGGTCGGGCTGCCGCCGCTCCTCGTCCTGACGCTGGTGATCGTCCAGCCGGCCCTGGAGTCCTCGACCCTGCTCGGGTTGGTCGTGCTCGGCGAGACGGCGATCCTGATCGGCGGGCTGGTGGCACTGTCAGCGCCCGGTGGATTGACCTGCGGCGAGCAGCCGCTTGATCTCTGCGGCGGCCGGATGAGCCGGTGCGACGGCCAGAAAACGCCGCAGCGTCTGCTCCGCCTCGGCGGACCGGGAATCCGGCTCGCGGGCCAGGACCTCTCGGGCGGTTCGTTGCGCGCCGCTGCCGTCGCCGGCCCGCAGCAGCGCGAAGGCGAGCCGCAGCCGGATCCCATCGTCGGGCCGGTCCCGCAACGCCTCCTGGTACATCTCCCGGCCGTCCTCGGTGCCGCGGCGGCGAGCTACTCCGCGGCCTACGCGTACCTGGGACGTGTCCGCTGTCCGACCCGAGCGTCGTCCTGGTCAAGGCTGGACGATGCACATCCCGCCGGGGGCGGGCCGGTCCATTCCGGTCAGGGCGTCGGGCACCTCGGCGAGCCCGATGGTGCGGGTGATCAGCTCGGCGGGGCGCAGCACGCCGGCGGTGACCAGCCGGAGCAGTTCCGGGTAGGCGTGCGCGGCCATGCCGTGGCTGCCCCGCAGCTCCAGCTCGTACGCGATCACCAGGTCCATCGGCAGGGCCGGGCGGCCCTGGGCGGCGGGGAGGAGGCCGACCTGCACGTGCCGCCCGCGCCGCCGCAGGCTCTCGATCGAGGCGGTGCAGGTGGCGTGGCTGCCCAGGGCGTCGAGCGACAGGTGGGCGCCGCCGCCGGTCACCTCCCGGACGGCCGCGGCCACCGCGCCGGGCCCGGTGAGGGCAGAGCCGTCCAGACACACCGCGGCCCCGAAACGGCGGGCCAGATCGAGCGCGCCGGGGGCGACGTCGACCGCCACCACCTGCGCGCCGTAGGCCGCGGCGATCATCACCGCGGACAGCCCCACGCCGCCGCAGCCGTGCACCGCCACCCACTCGCCCGCGGCGACCCGCCCCTGGCCGACCACCGCGCGGAACGCCGTGGCGAACCGGCAGCCGAGCGCCGCCGCGGCCGGGTAGCCCAGCTCGTCGGGGAGCCGGACCAGGTTGACGTCGGCGTGCTGCACGGCCACGTACTCGGCGAACGAGCCCCAGTGGGTGAAGCCGGGCTGCGTCTGCCGCTCGCAGACCTGCTGGTCGCCGGAGAGGCAGGCCGGGCACTGCCCGCACGCGCAGACGAACGGCACGGTGACCCGGTCGCCGGGGTGCCAGCCGCGTACGCCGGCGCCGACCGCCGTGACCACGCCGGCGAACTCGTGGCCGGGCACGTGCGGCAGGCGGACGTCCGGGTCGTGCCCCTGCCAGCCGTGCCAGTCGCTGCGGCACAACCCGGTCGCCTCGACCCGGATGACGGCGCCCCCGGGCGGCGGCACCGGGTCCGGGACGTCGCGGACCTGGGGCCGGACACCGAACTCGTCGAAGATCACGGCACGCATGCGCCGCATCCTCACATGCGCCGGCCACCGCGCCCGACGGGGGGACCGAGCGGGAAATCGCGGGGATGGTGGCAGGGTGACGGCCGACGACCACCGGGGCGACATCATCGAGATCGGCGCGTGATGGCCATCGACACGGTCGCCGGCTGGATGGCGCGTGCCGTGCCCCGGGCCAGCGCCCGGGAATCCGGCTACCGCCCCCCGAGATGCACTGGTGCCTCGACTCGGCGGACTGGCCGAGCCTTCGCGGGCTGCACCCGAACATCTCGGAGGTGTCGGAGCTGCGGTCGCCGCGGGGCCGGGGTCCGCTGGGGTGGCTGCCGGCGAACGTCCACCGGATCCCGGTCCTGCGCGGGCGGCGCGCCGGCGTGGTCCGCCTACGGTTCGGACGGGGACGGGTCGGCCGCTGATCGCTCGCTCTGCGCGGTCCGGTCAGCTGCTTGCCGCATGGCCCTGCGCCACCGGGGCGCCGCCAGTAGCACGACGGCCAGGGCCGCGGCGGCGCCGAGGCCGAGGACCGCCGGGAAGGACAGCAGCGACCGGTCCCCGGCCTGACCGTGGTGCTCGCCCTCGCCGGCGGCCGCGGCATGATCGTCCGTCTTCTCGCCCGGGGTGACCAGGCGGCCGACGGACGCGCCGGGGGAGAGGGCGAAGCCCCAGTCGAGCAGGGCTCCCGCCTCGCCCAGGCTGCCCAGCGGCGCGGTCTCCGCGCCGAGCAGGGTCACCGCGAGCCGCCGCCCGTTGCGCTCGGCCACCCCGACGTACGTCTGTCGAGCCAGGTCGGTGAAGCCGGTCTTTCCGCCGAGCGTTCCCGGGTAGTGGTCCAGCAGCGTGTTGTCATGGGTGATGGCGAAGCCCGGGGTGCCCGCGTCGCCGGCTATCTGGGCCACCCGGGTCGCGATGTACCGCCGGAAGTCCTCGCGGGCGTAGGTGGCCCGCGCGATCAGCGCCAGGTCGTACGCGCTGGTGTACTGGCCGGGACCGTCCAGACCGGAGGGCGTCGCCGCGTGGGTCTGATTCGCGCGCAGCCGGTGCGCCTCGTTGTTCATCGCCTGCACCCCGCCCGGCCGGCCGGCGGCGGCGCCGCCGACGCGGGCCAGCACGTTGGCCGCGTCGTTGCCCGACTTGAGGAGCAGCCCCAGCCACAGGCTCTCGATCGAGTAGCGGCCACCCTCGACCACCCCCATCAGCGAGCTGGCCGGATCGAGATCCTGCAGATCAGCCCGGGTCACCTCGACCATCTGGGCCGGGTCCAGGCGGGGCATCAGGGCCGCGGCCAGCAGCATCTTCTGCACGCTGGCCGGCGTGCGGAGCTCGTGCGGGCCGCACCCGCCCAGCACCGCGCCACTGTCGAGGTCCGCCACGAGCCACGAGGTGGCCGTCACCGCCGGCGCCGTCGGCGCACCCACCGGAATGGCCAGGCCGGTCGTGGCCAGCGCGGCACCGCCGACCGCCCGATCGGCGGCACCGACCGGTGGTGGAGACGCTCCGGCGGGCGGCGGCACCGCCGGCTTCACGGCCGGGCAGGGCATGTCGGGCGTGGCGGCCGTGCGCGTCGGTGACCCGGCCACCAGAACCGGCGTGGCCAGGAAGGCGCTGAGTGCTACGGCGGTAACGCGAATGATGGTCACGTCAATGCACCGTAATTCGCCGATCTGGCGAGCCCAGCCGGGTTGCCGAAAGTAGTCCAGCGACGGCTCGAAATCCGCCACCGCAGCGGGCTCGCGTTCCTTCTGCTTCTTCGCGAAGCTTCCGCCCGACGGTCCGGCTTCATGGCAGCTTGGGGGGCGGCGGAGTGCCTGCCGGACGTGCCCGGCCCGGCGGCGATCCGTGCGCTGCTGGCGAACCGGCGCACGACGGTCGAGTCGCGCTCGATCCGGATCAGCCGGGAGTTGCGGGTGGCTCCCGGGCCGAGTCGCCGTAAGCGGAAGCGCCGGCGCAACGCGGCCGGGACGGGATGGGCGAGCAGTGGCGTACTCATTTTGTCGGAACGGTCACGAACGGAAATGACCGGGCCGGTTCACGCCATAAGGGAATGCGTGGTGAAAGGTTTCCGGAGCCTTGCGCGACGGTTCCGCTGAAATCGCCGCAGACATCTCTCCGCCGTGGTGAAAATGTGGGCAGAGGGAAAGCCATGAACGGGGGGACAATATGGAGCTGAGGCAGCGATTGAGGCTGCTGTCGGTGACCATCGCGGCCACGCCGTTGGTCCTGGCGGGATGCACCGCCGACCGCCTGCCGGGAGCCCGACAGGCGAACACGGCACCGCCGCAACTGACCGTGACACCCGGCGACCACGCGGGGGACGTGCCGGTCAGCGCGGAGGTGGGGGCCACCGTCAAGGACGGGAAGATCACCTCGGTGCGGTTGATTGACGACAAGGGTGCGCAGGTGCCGGCGGAGCCGCGGGAGGACGGGTCGAGCTGGGTGCCGGCCAAGCCGTTGCAGAATTCGCGGACGTACACGGCGGAGGTGACCGCGACCGGTGGCAAGGGCCGGACGACCACGCAGAGAACGACGTTCAGGACAATGGCGAAACCGGGCAACAGACAGGCCGTGACCACCGTCCTGAATTTCGCCGCAGACCAGACGTACGGGACGGCCATGCCGGTGGTGGTCACGTTCGACCCGGCGATTCCGAAGGAGGCCCGGGCGGACGTGCAGCGGCGGTTGTTCGTGAAGACGGATCCACCCCAGCCGGGGACCTGGTCCTGGCTGGACGACGGCAAGCAGGTCGAGTACCGGGCGCCCGACTTCTGGAAGCCGGGCACGAAGATCAGCGTGCGGAGCGCGCTGGAAGGGCTGCCGATCGGTAAGGACGCCATCGGCGACGCGGACCGGTCGGGCACCTCGAAGATCGGCCGGCAGGTGTCGCTGGACATCGACAACGCCACCAAGCAGATGGCGGTCTACCGGGACGGCAAGCTGCTGCGCAAGATTCCGGTCAGTCTCGGCAAGCCGAGCACACCGAGCTCCAGCGGCACCATGGTGGTCATGGAGAAGTTCGACTACACGACCTTCAACACTATGGGCGACCCGAATGGCGGTTACATCGTCGACGTCGAGGACGCCCAGCGGCTCACCAACGGCGGCGAGTTCATCCACGCCGCACCGTGGTCGGTGGGGGATCAGGGCAGCACCAACGTCTCGCACGGCTGCACCAACGTCTCCAACGAGAACGCCGACTGGCTGATGGGGATCACACAGGTCGGCGACCTGGTGACGGTCAAGGGCACCGAGGTGGCGCTGGATCCGGGCAACGGCTGGACGGCCTGGAATGTCGGCTGGGACGAGTTCGCCAAGGGCAGTGCGCTGCCCGTACCGGTCGGGCTGAGGCCCACGGTCACGGCCACTCCGCACCCGGGAGCGGTGGCCGGCGGGTCGGCGCCCGCCCCCACCCGCTCCAACAGCGGCGGCTGATCCGGTCGTACGCCTTCGCACGATCGCGCCGCGGCCTGCGATTCCGGACGCTCTCCGGCCGCAGGTCGCGGCGTTGTCAGCTCTGCGGGGCCACCTTCCGTCAGGTCGCGCGCAACCCTAGATGTTCGAGCCGTCGGCCGGCAGGTCGTCGGGCGGCTGTGGGGATCCGCCTTCGCCAGCTGCGTCGGGGCAGGGCAGCCCGAGGGTGTAAGCCGTCATCGACAACGATCCGTAGGCGTAGCCGTCCACGAGGACGTCAGTGTCCGGCGCGTCGGCGGTGGCGGCCAGACCGGCGAGGTAGAGCGCGGGAATGAAGTGATCCGGTGTCGGCACCGCGTGGCGGAAGTCGCGGTGGGTGTCGAGCGTCGCGAATTCGCCCGGATCGGTCAACATGCGGGTCTTGGCGTCCTCGTCGAAGCGCTGGGCCCAGTCGTAGCCGTCGTCGGTCAGCTTCCAGTCCATGCCGCGTAGGTTGTGCACGACGTTGCCGCTGGCGATGATGAGCACTCCGCGTTGTCTCAGTGGAGCGAGTTTGGCGCCGAGCTGGAAATGGTAGTCCAAGGGCTTGTCGGCGTTGATGCTGAGCTGTACGACCGGGACCGAGGCGTCCGGGAAAGCGTGCGTCAAGACAGACCAGGTGCCGTGGTCAATGCCCCAGCTGTCGAGGTCGGCGCCGACCCAGGTCGGGTGAACAGTGTCGCTGATCTCCGTAACCAGGTCGGGCAGCCCCGGCGCGGGGTACTCCACCTCGAACAACGCCTGCGGGAAGCCGTAGAAGTCGTGGATGGTCCGCGGCCGGGGCATCGCGGTGACGGCGGTGGCGTTGGTGTACCAGTGCGCGCTGATGACCAGGATGACACGGGGCCGCGGCACCGCGGCGCCGAACGCCCTCCACGAGGTGGTGTATCGGTTGACCTCGAGAGCGTTCATGGGGTTGCCATGGCCGATGAACGCGGCGGGCATCAGTGCACCTGAGCCGCCGGAGGTCTCTGCGGTCACGTCGGGCCCTTCCGGAGTCGCCGTCGGAGCGTCACCTGAAGTGTCGGGTAGATCTTCAGGGTAGACCGCTGACCGCCGGTCGACAGCGAACTCCGGATCGGACCCGCAGGGGGAGGAGGGTTGGTCGATTCGGTGTCTCGCACGCGGGGGCCGCCCCGTAGCGGGCTCCGGTGACCTGCAATCCCTGGGTGCACGTCAGGTCGTGCTGTAGCGCTCGACCTCCGACCACACGGAGGACATGCCGGCGAGACAGCGGTCGAACACCTGGGAGTGCGCAAGGTATGCGGCCCGGTCGGGTCCCGGGTACACGCACAGGTCGTCCTCGTCGTTGACGGTCCACGGCGGCACGTCGTGGGCAAGGGCGCCGGGTAGCAGGGAGGCGACTCCGCGGGCTCCCAGCTCGCTGGTGAGCTGGCGCCGGACGGGTCGCCCCAGCACGTCGGCGAAGATCTGCGCCCAGACCGTTGACCGGGCGCCTCCGCCGGCCAGCCGCCAGGGGCGGTCCCCGACGTCCGCGCCGCTGGCCAACACCCGGTCCAGCTGCACCCGGTGGTACTGGGCGACCCCCTCGATGACCGCTCGGGTGAGGTGGCCGCGGCGGTGATTGCTGGAGATGCCGAGGAAGGTGCCGGACGCCGACGGGTGCTCGGGCGAGCCGTTGACGAACGGTAGGAACAGCAGACCGTCCGCGCCGGGTGGCACGGTGGCCGCTTCCCGCAGGAGTTCCGCCGCGGCGACGCTGCCGACCTGGTCGTGCGCGACCCCGGCGCAGGCGAGCCACTCCAGGTTCGCCGCGGAGGTCGGCGCGACCTCCATGGCCAGCATCGTGGCCGGGTCGGGCATGAACGCGCTGAGGGTTACCTCGGGGGCGGGCGCACGCGCGGGGACGACGACGCCGTTGATCGCCCAGGTGCCGACGACGATCGTCCCATCCCCGACCTCCCGGCCCCCGGCGCCGAGGGTCGCCGCCACGCAGTCCATGCAACCCGCGATGACCGGCAGGCCCTCGGGGAGCCCGCTGCGGGCCGCGGCGGCGGCGCTCAGCCCGGCGACCACCGCGTCGGAGCGCCGCAGCGGCGGGAACCGGTCGAGGTCGGTGGCCGGCAGCCCGACGAGTTCGAGCGCCGTGGCGGTGTAGGCGCGGGTGCCGAGCGCGACCATGCCGGAGGCGCTGGCGTCGCTGTAGTCGGCGCTGGCCACGCCGGTGAGCTGCGAGGTGACCCAGTCCTTGCAGGAGAGGGCCCACCGGGTGGCCGCGTAGGCGTCGGCGTCGTTGTCCCGCAGCCAGCGCAGCAGGACGCTGGGCTGGGCGGCCCAGGGAATCGACCCGGTCTCCTCGGCCAGCCGGCGTGCCCCCTCCGGCGGGATGGCCTGGACGATCCGCTGGGCGCGGCTGTCCGAGGAGGCGATGGCCGGCCCCACCGGGCGCAGCGCCTCGTCGACCGGGTAGAGGCCGTTGCCGTGGGCGGCCACCCCGATGCCGGCCGGGGCGTACCCGTCGGCGGCCAGCTTGCCGGTGATCTCGCCGAGCAGTGACATCACCGTGTCGGCCAGCGCGGGCATGTCCACGTCATGACGGTGGGCGGTCACGCTGGTGCGTGGCGTGCGGGCGTGCACGACGACGAGCTCGCGGCCCTCGATGTCGAAGGCGGCCGCCTTGGTGGCGGTGAGCCCGACGTCGACCCCGAGGTAGCAGATGTGCGGTGTCGTCATGACGTCCTCCTGTCGCTGTTCGGGGTTGCCGCCGAGAGGTTCAGCGCGCGCGGGCGGAAGCGTCGCAGCTCGGCGTGGTAGGCGGCCACCTCGGCGCGGGCCCGTTCGTCGTCCCAGCCGAGATGCCGGACGGCGACGTCCGCGCAGGTCACGGCGGTCGACAGCGCCATGTCCGGGCCGAGGCCGATCAGGGTACGACGCAGCAGGACGTCTGCCAACGTCACGGCCCTCTCCTCGCGGAACGCCATGACGATCTCGGCGGCGACCGCGCCGCTCTGCTCGTCGACGACCTCGGCGAGTGATGGATCGGTGACGACGAGTTCGCGCACGCGGCGCGCCCGCACCCCGTACAGGTCGAGCAGCCGGGCCCGCTGGTCGCCGGTGAACGGGGTCGCCGAGCGCTGGAACTCCGCGCGGAACGTACGCCAGTCGGCGGTGTCGGCGCCGGGCAGCGGCCGGGTACGGGTGGTGCACCGTCCGCGGGGCCGGCCGAGCACCTTCAGCGCCGCGTCGGTGGCGTCCTCGGCGAGCGCCCGGTGGGTGGTCAGCTTGCCGCCGATGATCGACAGCAGTCCGGCGTACGCCGGCGCGTGGTCGAGCACTGTGTGCCCACGGCTGATCTTGGCGTTGTCCGAGACGCCGGCCGTGTGTGGCAGCGGGCGGATCCCGGCGACGCTGTAGAGCACGTCGGCCGGGGTGAGCTTGGCCTGCGGAATAATCCGGTTGGTCTCGTTGAGCAGGTACTCGATCTCGGCGTCGCTGGCGACGACCTCGTCGAGGTCCCCGTCGTAGGTGAGGTCGGTGCTGCCCAGGATGTAGCGACCCGCCCACGGGAAGATGAAGATCGGCCGCTGGTCGGCGGCGGCCTCGAAGAAGATGCAGGTGTCCGGGGCGCCGGGGAACGGGTCGAGGATGACGTGGCTGCCCTTGGTGCCGCCGTTGAGCCGCCGGCTCTCGACCTGTCCGCGTAGGATCTGGTCGATCCACGGCCCGGCGGCGTTCACGGTGAGCCGGGCTCGGATCCGCCCCTGCTGACCGGACCGGTTGTCCGTGGTCCGCACCCCGAGCACCCGGCCGTCTTCGACGATGAGCCCGGTCACCGTGGTGTAGGTCAGCACCCGCGCGCCCAGCCGTTCCGCGTCGAGCAGCAGTTCGACGCAGAGCCGCTCGGCCCACGGCACCTGCGCGTCGCGGAAGAGCACCCCGCCGCGCAGCCCGTCGCGCGACAGCTGCGGCCAGCGCTGACCGATCCGGCGGGCGGACAGGCCCCGGCTGATCCCGCGCCCGCGGCGGGCGGCCAGCACGTCAAAGGCCGCCAGGCCGAGCCGGACCAGCGGTCCCGGTCGGCTGTCGCGGGCGTAGGACGGGATGAGCATCGGGTAGTCGTGCACCAGGTGCGGGGCGGTGCGGAACAGCAGGTGGCGTTCGCGGATGGACTCGTTCACCAGGGTGAAGTCGTAGCGTTCGAGGTACTTCAGGCCACCGTGGATGAGCCGGCTCGACGTGCTCGTCGTACCGGCGCCGACGTCGCCCCGGTCCACGACGACCACACTCAGGCCGCGGTCGGCGGCGTCTCTGGCGATGGCAAGGCCGTTGATGCCGGCGCCGACGATGACGAGGTCGACGACGTCATAGGGTCCGGTCTGTGGCTGCGACATGAAGGCTCCCGGGGGTGTGGGGTGGGGGGGGGCGGCGGGGGGGGGGGGGGCCGCCCCCC
>NZ_JBEXHY010000069.1:0-29677 GCF_040608295.1 Micromonospora sp. NPDC005197
AAATCGGTTGCCCGCCGTCCGGCCGGACGGCGAGGCTGACCGCCATGAGCGCCGAACGTGATGCCGAGGAGTTGATCGCGGAGGCGGCCGCCGCGCCGGTCGACGGCTGGGGCTTCGACTGGCTGTCCGGTCGGGCCACCGAGGAACGTCCACCCTGGGGGTACGCCGGGTTGGTCGCCGAACGGATGGCGCGCGCCGACGCCGCGCTGGACGTGGACACCGGTGGCGGCGAGGTGCTGGCCGAGATTCCGTACCCGCCGAAGGTGTTGGTGGCGACCGAGGCGTGGCCGCCGAACGTCGAGGTCGCCCGGCGGACCCTGCGCCCGCTCGGAGCGACGGTGGTGGCGGTCGCCCCCGACTCGGCGCTGCCGTTCCGGGACGGGTCCTTCGACCTGGTGGTCAGCCGACATCCGGTGCGCACCGACTGGGCCCAGACGGCCCGGGTGCTGCGCCCCGGCGGCACGTTCCTGTCCCAGCAGATCGGTCCGGGCACCATGCGTGAGCTGAGCGAGGCGATCCTCGGCCCGCTGCCTCCGCCGGACGGGCGGCACCCCGCCGCCGCGGTCGCCGCGGCCGAGGCCGCCGGGCTGCGGGTGGTCGACCTGCGCCGGGCCACGCTGCGCGCGACCTTCCACGACATCGGCGCGGTCGTCTGGTTCCTGCGCAAGGTGGTCTGGACGGTGCCGGGCTTCACGGTGGACCGCTACCGCCCCGAACTGCTCGCCCTGCACCGCCGCATCACCGCCGAGGGCGCCTTCGTCGCCCACGCCCGACGTTTCCTCATCGAGGCCACCCGCCCCACCTCGACGCGCTGATCATGACGGTTGCCGGGGCGTCGCGCCCCGGGGTACGGGTCAGTGGGGGTGGGCCTGGTGGTGGGTTGCCAGGATGTCGGCGCCGAAGTCGCTGGCGGGGCGGCGGAGCACGGTGTGCGCATGGTTGCCGTCGTCGCTTGTGTTGTCGTACTCGATCAGCAGGTCGTCGCCCTGCACCCGGTAGTAGTGCCGCTGGCCGGGCCTCGTCGGGCCGGCCCAGGCGAAGTGCAGCTGGCCGCCCTCGACGCGGGCCGCCTCCTGCACGGCCAGTTCGGGAGGCAGCCGGTCCAGGTAGAGCGCGACGACCTGGTCGAGCAGCGCGCGGCCGGTCGGGCCGAGCCGGTCGGCCGGCACGCCGAGCGGTTCGAGGGGCCCGTCGACCCGCCCGCGGGTGGCGCTGATGATGTCCGTCGGCGCCTCGTCGGCGATGATCGCGGCGGCCCGCCCGGCCGGCCCGAGCGCGTCGAGCAGGGCGCGGGCCAGGTCCTCCTCGGCAGCGAGCGGTCGGGAGATGGTGTGCCCGGCGTAGCGCACCGCCGCCGGGTTGGCGCCGAAGAAGATCGGCGCGGGGGAGACCTGGTCGTCGACCACGGTCATGGTCACCGACAGGTGGTGCCCTTCGAGCCGCCACGCCCAGCGGTCGTCGCGGGCCGGGTCACCGAACACCGCGATCCAGTAGTCGCCGCTGTGCCGCCCACGGTGCCAGCCCTCGGCGCGGTCGAGGACCTCCTCCAGCGCGATGATCGCCATGGCCTGCGCGTACGCCGACGGGCTGAGCGCGGTGGCCAGGAGCCGGTGCGCGGCCTTGCGTCCGGCGACGTCCAGCTCGGCCAGGCAGACGCCGGGGCGGGGGCGGGGCCGGTACTCCAGCCAGCGGCGGGCCGACTCGTCGTCGAACGGGTACACGGCGCCGATGCGGGTCGCGGGGTCGAGCGCGGCCAGCAGCGCGGTGCCGGCGGCACGCATCTGTTCGGGCAGGGGATCTTCCACCGACCCTGTATACCGGCCCGTCGGGTGCCGCGTCAGCCGGCCCGCAGCAGCGCGGCCATCTCCGGCAGGTCGAAGAACTGCGCGGTCTCGGCCGCCGACGGGTTGCCGTGCGCCGGATCGGCCCCGGCGGCGAGCAGCGCGCGGACGGCGTCGGCGCTGCTGCGGAAGACCGCGGCGGCGAGTGCGGTCTGACCTCGGTCGTTGGTACGGGTGTGGTCCGCGCCGCGGGCCAGCAGAGCGGCCACCGTGTCCGGGTGGGCGTGGTAGGCGGCCAGGATCAGCAGCGTGTCGCCCTTGTCGTTGGTCAGGTTGACCGGCAGACCGGCGTCGACCTGGGCGGCCAGCTCCTCGGTGGAGCCCGCGCGGGCCAGGTCGAACATCCGGTGCGCGAACGCCAGGGTCTCGGCGTCAAGGTCATCGGTCACCGGTCCAGGGTAGCCGCCGAGGTCCTGATAGGTTGCTCGGCCGACGCGGTGGGGGAGGGGTCCGATGGGTGAGACGGTCTACGTGGGCAACGCGGGCGTCGACGGCGTCGGCAACGGTGGCTGGCTGCTCGGGCACTTCGCGCCGCCGGACGAGATCCGGCACAGCACCGACGTCGAGGTGAAGTGGGGCGTGCACCCGCCCGGGGAGGCCCGCGCGCGGTGGGCGACCGGCGAGCGTCGGACCACCCTGTTGGTGCTGGTCGACGGGTGCTTCCGGGTGGAGCTGCCGGACCGGACGGTCCGGTTGGCCGCACCCGGCGACTACGTGGTGTGGGCGCGGGGCGTGGATCATTCCTGGTACGCGGAGCGCGCCTCGGTGGTGCTGACCGTGCGCTGGCCGTCGCTGCCCGGCTACCGGGTGGGCCCCCCGGTTCTGCGCTGAGCCCGAGCGGTCGCCTGCTCGCCTCCCGGCATGTGGAATTACCTACTAAACCTATAGGCTTTGCCGGCTAGAGTACGGAGGCACCCCGCCGAACGACCCGCTGAGGAACCACCGATGACCCACGATCGCCCGGCACCCGACCTGCTCGCCGTCGCCGCCCGGTGGGCCGACCCGGCCGGCTGGCCGGTCGCACTGCGCTTCGACCCCACCGAGCGCTGGTACGCCCGGCTCGCCACCGCCGACGACCACGAGGTGTGGGCCCTGAGCTGGCTGCCCGGCCAGGGCACCGACCTGCACGACCATGGCGGCTCCGCCGGCGCGTTCCGGGTGGTCGCCGGCGCCCTCACCGAGGAGACGGTCAGCGGTGCGGCGCTGCGCCCTCGTCTGCTGCCCGCCGGCGCCGCCCGCCGCTTCGGCCCCCGCCACGTCCACCAGGTCACCAACCGTGGCCCGGTGCCGGCGGTCAGCGTGCACGTCTACCGGCCGGCGCTGCGCCGGATGACCCGCTACGACCTCCTCGACGGGCGCCTGCGGGTCGCCGAGGTCGCCGAGGCTGGCCGGTCCTGGTGAGCCTCTCGTTCGCACCGCCCTCTCGTCACCGGAAGGAATCGATAATGCAGGTCACCGCCGAGCACTGTCCGGCACCCGTGCCACCGCCGGGCTCCCGGGGCATCGACGAGATCCTGGCCGCCGCGCGAGCCCGCCTCGACCGACTGGACCCGGAGCGGGCGCACCTGGCGTGCCGGGCCGGCGCATTGCTTGTCGACATCCGGCCGGCCGCCCAGCGCGCCGCGCACGGCGTCGTGCCCGGCTCGCTCACGATCGAGCGCAACGTGCTGGAGTGGCGCTTCGACCCGCGGTGCCCGGCCCGGCTGCCCGAGGCGGTCGACTACGACGTGCCGGTGGTCGTCATCTGCCAGGAGGGCTACACCTCGTCGCTGGCCGCCGCCGCGTTGCAGGACATTGGCCTGCACCGGGCCACCGACGTCGACGGCGGTTTCGCCGCCTGGCGCATCGCCGGCCTGCCGGCGCTCGGCCCCACCCCGCTGCACCGCGCATCCCCCCTCGCGCCCCCGGTCACCGCCGGCTGGGCACGCCGCTGACCCCCACGCCGCGCCGGGCGTGGCGGGCGTACCGCCATCTCAGGAGGCACGATGTCCGTCGTCGCGATCCCCACCCGTCCCTACTCGCCGGGTCACCCGGGCCGGGCCGCCGTCCGCCCGCGTACCGGCCCGACCCTGACCATCACCCTCGACCTGGCCCCCGGGCCGATGAGCCCTCGGTTGGCCCGGCTGGTGCAGCTGCTCGGCGAGCTGGCCGAGGCCGGGGAGGGTCGGCTGCGCCCCGCTGAGGACGTGCCGTCGACGCCGCGACCGCTGTCGCGCCCCGCCACCGCCGAGGTGCCCGCCGCCGACACCGACGGGGCCGACGGGGCCGACGTGCGCATCCTGGCCGGCTCGCGGGTGGTCCGCCTGGGCGACCGGGTGGTCGCGCTGACCCGCATCGAGTACGACCTGCTGCTCTTCCTCGCCGAGCGTCCGCGCCGGGTCTTCACCCGCCTCCAGCTGCTGTCGAACGTCTGGGGCTACGAACACGCCGTGGCCCGCACCGTGGACGTGCACGTCCGGCGGCTGCGCGCCAAGCTGGCCGGGGCAGAGGTGGTCACGACCGTCTACGGGGTGGGTTACCGGCTGGGCGACGAGGCGCGGATCAGCGTCGACCACACCCGCTGAGCAGCGCTCGTGCGGCGGTCCGCAGGCGACGGCGGTGGCATGGTGAACAGGACGGGGACCCCCGTATCGGGGCATCCTGGCGGCTCTGCTGTAATCATCAGGCTTCGTACGCAGAGCGAGCATCCGGCTCCGATGTGTTCGTCAATTGTCACATTCATGCAACGCAGCCGCCTCTTGACCCTCGCCCGGGCGCCCGGAAGCATCGATGAAGCGGCGTCCCGGGCCGTGGGGAGATACCCGGACCAGCCCAAGGAGGACCATGTCGGTCAGCCCCGCCTCGTCGCGCGCCGGATGGCATACGTCCCAACCCGCGGTGCCCGGTCGACCTCCCGGCGGTCAACGCCGCCCGGCGAACACCGCCGCGCCCATGCTCACCGTGACGCTGTCCATCCCGCTGGCCTGTGAGGAGTCGCTGACCCCGCCGGCCCGGCGGCTGCTCGAAGCCGCGCGCGAGATGCTGGAGCGGGGCGAGGGCGTGATCACCTCCGTTCCGGCCGAGCGTCGCGCCGACGGGGTGCCGGCCAACCGGGCGCCCGCCCGAGCCCTCACCCCGACGATCCCCGCCCTGCACATCCTCGCGGCGTCCCGGTCGGTGCTGCGCGACGACGAGCCGCTGCCGCTGACCCGGCTGGAGTTCGACCTCCTGCTGCACCTGGTCGCCCACCCCCGCCGGGTGTTCACCCGGCTGCAACTGCTCAACGCCGTATGGGGCTATGAGCACGCCGGCGTCCGCACCGTCGACGTGCACGTGCGCCGGCTGCGCGGCAAGGTCGGCGTGGACGTTCCCCTGGTCACCACCGTCTACGGCGTCGGCTACCGGCTGGCCGACGACGCCCGCGTCACCGTCGACCGCACCGGCTGACCGTCCGACGACCGCCCGTTCGGCACGCGGGGCAGGATGGTTCGGTGCGCATCCGTCCCATCTCGCCCGACCTGCTCGTCGCCGAACTGACCGGCCGGCTCGACGACGCCTCCCGCACCGTCGAGCCCGCCCGGCTGCGCGTGGCGATCGACGGCGCCCCCGCCGCCGGCCCGGACGAGCTGGCCGCCGCGCTGGTCGACCCGCTGCGCGCCCGGGGCCGCCCGGTCCTGCACGTACGCGCCGCCGACTTTCTCCGACCCGCCTCGCTGCGCTTCGAACTCGGCCGCACCAACCCGGACGCCTACTACGAGGGCTGGAACGACGAGGCCGGCCTGCGCCGCGAGGTGCTCGACCCGGCCGGCCCCGGCGGCGACGGGCGGGTGCTGCCGTCGCTGTGGGACGCCGTCGCCGACCGGGCCAGCCGCGCCCGGTACGTCGACCTGCCACCCGGCGGCGTGGTCCTGGTCAGCGGCGCGCTCCTGCTCGGTGGGGCGCTGCCCTTCGACGTGACCGTCCACCTTCAGCTGTCCCCGGCGGCGCTGCGCCGCCGCACCGGTCCGGCCGACGAGTGGACCCTGCCGGCCTTCGACCGCTACGCCGAGGAGGTGGTCCCCGCCAGCTTCGCCGACGTGGTGGTACGCGCCGACGACCCCCGTCACCCCGCGCTCGTGCAGGCCGGCGGCAGCTGAGAAATCGTCGGTTTGCGTGTCACGTCCGCCGGGTACTCGCCCGGCTCACAGAGCGCGGGTGACCGCCCGCGTACCGGATGCGACCGTTGACCGGGGCCCACGCCGCCGGCACCCGGTTCACCTTGAGCCACCAGGCCCAGGAAAGGCAGGCAGCGATGCTCGTCCACGACACGGTCGGTACGGGCCGATCCCAGACGGAGATCGACCAGATCCGGCACTCCCTGCAGGCGCGTTACGACGAGCTGACCGCCGAGTACGAGCAGGCCGTGCTGCAGAGTCAGGTGCTGCGTCTGGTGGAGGTCGGTGACACCGCCGGCGACGACCAGGCCGACAGCGGCACCAAGACGGCCGAGCGCGACACCGCGCAGTCCCTGCTGCGGACCATCCTCGACCGGCGCACCCAGTACGAGCACGCCCTGGGCCGCCTCGCCGAGGGCACGTACGGCTGGTGCGAGGGCTGCTCGGCGGCGATCCCGGTGGAGCGCCTGGAGATCTTCCCGGCCGCGACCACCTGCGTGACCTGCAAGCAGACCCGCGAGCGGCGGGCGGCCTGAGCGACGGCAGCGGTTGCCGGTCGGTCCACGACACGATGGACTTCCCCCATGGGTGACATCCTGGTGGGCACCGCGTCCTGGACCGACCGCACACTGCTCGACTCGGGCTGGTATCCCCAGACCGCGGACACGCCGGAGAAGCGCCTGGCGTACTACGCCCGGCAGTTTCCGCTGGTCGAGGTGGACGCGACCTATTACTCACCGCCCGCCGAGGCGACCGCACGGCTGTGGGCCGAGCGCACCCCGGCGGGCTTCACGTTCAACATCAAGGCCTTCAGCCTGCTCACCGGGCATCCCACCCGGGTCGGCGCGCTCTACAAGGACCTGCGGCCGGAGACGGACAAGAAGAACGTCTACCCCGACGACCTGCCCGCGCAGGCGTACGAGGAGGTGTGGACGCGTTTTCTGTCCGCGCTGGACCCGCTGGTCGAGGCGGGCAAGCTCGGGGCGCTGCTGTTCCAGTTCCCGCCCTGGTTCACGATCAAGCGGGCCAACAAGCAGTACCTGCTGGAGGTGGCGAAGCGCTGTGCGCCGCTGCGACCGGCCTACGAGTTCCGCCACGCGTCCTGGTTCGACGGCGACAACGCCGACGAGACCCTCGCCTTCCTCAGCGAGCACCGGCTGCCGTACGTCTGTGTGGACATGCCGCAGGGCCACCGCTCGTCGGTGCCCCCGGTGCTGGCCGCCACCGGCGACCTCGCGGTGATGCGCTTTCACGGCCACAGTGACAAGTGGACCAGCAAGGACATCCACGAGAAGTTCGGCTACCACTACTCCAAGCGGGAGCTGGCCGACTGGGCGCCGAAGCTGCGCGAGCTGGCCGACTCCGCCGGGCAGACCCACGTCCTCATGAACAATTGTTACCGGGACTTCGCCCAGACCAACGCGAAAACCCTCGCGAATCTCCTCGACGTCGGCTGACCTCACCCGATCCGGGTGGGGCCGGCTCACCCGCCCGACCGGCACGGTGGACACGGTGGGTACGGCCGCACGGAGGTGGCCGACGCCGGAGAGGACACGGAGGTGACGGGGGATGACGGTTCGAGTGGTGACGGATCGACGGCGGGGCGCCGTCCTGCACGTGGTCGGCACTGCCGACAACACCCGGCGCGCGCCACAGGGCACCCCGGTACGGGCCCGCCGCGGCCCGGTGGGGCCGCCGCGACGCGCTGACGACCGACGGTGGGACACGACGGAACGGGGGTCGACCGATGGCTGAAGCGATGATCTCCGCTTTCGAGAGTTCGCTGGACAAGACGAACCTGATCCTCAAGGACATCGAGAACGCCTACGGGTGGCCGAAGGAGCAGCGCAACCAGTCGTACGCGGCGCTGCGTACCGTGCTGCACCTGCTGCGCGACCGGTTGCCGGTCAACGAAAGCGTCGAGTTCGCCCAGCAGTTGCCGGTGCTGGTCCGGGGGATCTACTTCGACGGCTGGAACCCGTCGGACGTGCCGATCAAGCTCAACCGCGACGACTTCCTCTACGAGGTCCGGCAGGGCTTCCCGTACGACGTCGAGGGCGGCGCGGAGCGGGTGACGCAGGTGGTGCTGGACACCCTGCGTCGGCACGTTACCCAGGGCGAGTGGCAGGACGTGAAGGACACCATGCCGAAGAATCTCGCCACGTTCATGCCGTGACGCCGTGACGCGTGAGCCCGCCCGACGACGCCGTCGGGCGGGCTCAGCGCTCGGCCGCGTCGGCCTCGGCAGCGGAGGGCACCCGCGACACCGGATGACCGGCCGCGCGGGCCAGCGCCGCGAAGGCGACGGCGTCGGTGACGGCCGCGCCGCCGGGGTCGTTGTTGAAATAGACGTACGCCGGCTCGTCCGCGCCGAACGCGTCGGTGAGCCGGCGAACCCACGAGCCGAGCGCGGTACGACCGTAGTGCGGCCACGGTCGGGCCCGCCCCTCGTGCAGCCGCAGGTAGCCAAAGTCGGTGGTACGCCAGCGGGGCGCCACCGGACGACCGAGGCGATCCGCCCAGACCAGCGCGGCCCGCCGCCGTTCCAGGACGGCACGGGTGGCGTCGGTCCACCATGACGGGTGCCGCGGCTCGACCGCCACCCGCACCTGCGCCGGGAACAGCCGCAGCGTCGCGTCGAGCGCCTCGACGTCCGCCCGCAGGTTCGGTGGCAGTTGCAGCAGCACCGGCCCGAGCCGGTCACCGAGGGCCGTGGCCCGGCCGAGGAACCGGGCCACCGGCTCGGCCGGGTCCCGCAGACGTCTGATGTGGGTGAGGTAGCGGCTCATCTTCACCGCCACGCAGAAGTCCGCCGGTGTCCGCGCCCGCCACGCCGCGAACGTCTCCCGCTCCGGCAGCCGGTAGAAGGCGTTGTTGACCTCGACGGTGGCGAAGCCCGCGGCGAAGTGCTCCAACCAGAGTCGCTGCGGCAGCCGCTGCGGGTAGAAGCGGCCCCGCCAGTCCCGGTACTGCCAACCGGAGGTGCCGACCAGGATCACCTCCCCATCCTGACACCGACCGCCACCGCCCGCGAACCGCCCGTGTCGCCCCGGTTCGGCGTCTACGGTGTGGGTTAGAGAAGATCGCGCGTGGGGTACCACCCGCAGCACGACGGACCCCGGCGTACGGCGGGGCGGCACACCCGAGGGAGTACCGATGGCACTCAACGACGATGACATGCAGACCACGGGCGGCGGAGGCATGGAAGGCCCGGCCGACGGTGGAGCGACCCCGGGTCACCAGGACGGCGGCGCCGATGGTGGCGCGGAGGGTCCGGCCGATGGCGGTGCGACCCCGGGTCACCAGGACGGCGGCGCTGACGGCAGCGCCCGGTAACGGACCGTCATGACGCACCTCGACCCGCCGGGCGGCCACGGCCGCCCGGCGGTTTCGTCCTCGGGCGCCGCCGCCGCGCTGGCCCGCTGTGTCTCGGTCGAGCCGGCCAAGTTCGCCGCCGCGCACTGGGGGCACACCCCGCTGCTGTCCCGCGCCGCCGAGCTGCCCGACCCGGCCGGCTTCACCGACCTGTTCAGCCCCGCCGACGCCGACGAGCTGCTCAGCCGGCGCGGTCTGCGTACCCCGTTCCTGCGGGTCGCCAAGGACGGCCAGCTCGTGCCGGCGGCGCGGTGGACCGGCGGCGGCGGCGCCGGCGCGGAGATCGGCGACCAGGTCCTCGACGAGCGGGTCCTGGAGCAGTACGCCGCCGGCGCCACCCTGGCCCTGCAGGGCCTGCACCGGATCTGGCCGCCCCTGGTCGACTTCGCCCGCGACCTGGGCCTCGCGCTGAACCAGCCGCTGCAGATCAACGCCTACCTCACCCCCGCGGGCAGCCAGGGCTTCGCCACCCACTACGACACCCACGACGTCTTCGTGCTCCAGGTCGACGGCCGCAAGCACTGGCGGATCCACCCGCCGGTGCTGCCCGACCCGCTGGAGAAGCAGCCGTGGGGCGGCCGCGCCGACGAGGTTTCCGCCACCGCGCAGGGCCCCGCCGCGCTGGACGTGGTGCTCGCCCCCGGCGACGCCCTCTACCTGCCCCGCGGCTGGCTGCACAGCGCGCAGGCCCAGGACGCCAGCTCCCTGCACCTGACCGTGGGCATCCGCGCGCTGACGCGCTATGCCCTGGTCGAAGAGTTGCTCGCGCTGGCCGCCGAGGACCAGCGGCTGCGTGCCAGCCTGCCGTTCGGCACCGACGTGGCCGATCCCGACGCCATCGAGCCGGAGCTGACCGAGACGGTGGAGGCGCTGCGGGACTGGCTGCTGCGCGCCGACCCGGCCGCCGTCGCGGCGCGACTGCGCCACCGCGCCTGGCCGGCCGCCCGACCGGCGCCGATCCGGCCGCTCGCCCAGGCCGGCGCCGTGGCCACGCTGGACGCCGACTCCCGGCTCACCCTGCGTCCGGGCCTGCGCTGGCAGCTCGTGCCGCACGGGTCGGACCAGGTGGCGCTGCGCCTGTTCGACCGCACCATCACCCTGCCGGCGGACTGCGAGCCGGCGGCCCGCGCCCTGCTGGGCGGGACGGTCACCCGCGTCGGTGACCTGCCCGGTCTGCCCGACGACGCGGACCGGGTCACCCTGGCCCGCCGCCTACTGCGCGAGGCCGTCCTGATCCCGGCCTGACTGAGTCCCACCCCCGGCCTGCCGGGCCGATGTGGCTGACGAGCGGTATACCTCAGAGGCATAAATATGACTCTGAGGTATACCGCTCACCACCGCATTCGCCTCGACGGACGTGACCGACAGTGACCGCCGCCAGCGGGCCCCAGTCGTCGGCTCAGCTCAGCGGCCGAGCACCAGCAGCAGCGCGGTGGCCACCAAGCCGGCGCCGAGCACCACGGTGATCGGGCGCGGGCCGAGCAGCGCGTGCCGGCGGTCGGCCAGCACCCGCGCCGGCACGAGACCGATCAACGGCCCGAGCAGGGTCACCACCAGCGCCAGCACCGGCATCCCGACCGCCAGGTCCCCGCCGTACCCGACGCCGAGCGCCCGCGCGCCGGAGCCCAGCGCGTACGCCACGACCGCGCCGGCCACCCCGCAGAGCGCCAGCAGCGGGTTGACCGAGCTCGGCAGCTCACCGGGCTGCCCGGCCCGGTCGAGCAGGTCCCGGGCCCGGCCGAGCAGCAGCACCGGCTCGCCGGCCGCACTGCCGTTGGTTGGCGCGGGCGGCGCACCGAGACGGCGGGCGCCGAGGCGGGCCCGCACCTGCTGCCACAGGTGCGCCACCTCGGCGTCGACGCGTTCCTGCTCCTCGCGGGCCGCCACCAACTCCTCCTCGGCGCGGCGCACCTGGTCGGCGGCGTCGGCGACGGCCCGCTCGGCCGCCGCGCACTGCCGCTCGTACCACGTGTGCGCCTCGGCACGCTGCTCGCGTACCCGGGCGCTCAGCTCGGCCAGTCGCCGCAGCTGCGCCGTGTACGTGTCACTGGTCACCGGTTGGTTCATCGCGACGGTCCATACGGGATGAGCACCTGGCCGGTGCGGTGCACCGCCCGGTCGAAGAAGAGCCCGCGCCACGGCCGGGGATACCAGTCCGGGCCGCCGGTGCCCGGATAGAGCGAGGCGCCCAACTCGCCGCCGTGCGCGTCAAGCGCCACCCAGGCGCCGATCTGGTCGGTGCGGGCGGCCGGGCCGCCCAGGTCCGCCCGCATCCGCGCCACGCCCCGCCACCAGGCCAGCACGTGGGTGCGCCGCTCCGGTCCGTCGTGCAGGATGCGGCGCAGCTGCTCCAGGCCGGTGCGCCGACCCGTGCGCGCGGCGAGGGCGCCGGCCGCCGCGTCGACCGCGAACAGCAGCAGATAGTGCGGGCTGCCGGGGCCGGACAGCCCGTCGGCCGTCTCGGTCATCAACTCGCCGACGGTCTCCTCGTCGTACCAGGAGGCGTCGTCGGCGAGGTCGTCGTAGAGCGCGCGGGCGATCGGATCGGCGTCCGGGTCGAGGCAGGCGATGGAGAACCGGGCGGTGCCCGGCGGGTGTTGGCGGGCCAGCGACCGGGCGGCCGAGTCGAGCACCGCGCACGCCTCGTCCACCCGTGTGCCCAGCACCGCCAGGTTGCGCCCGGGTGCGCGCGGCAGCCGTAGCGCCGCCGAGCGGGACTGCACGTCGATGATCTCGCCGAGCAGGGCCACCGGGTTGCGCGGCGCGCGGCCGTCCGGCGGCGCGGCGAGCGCCCGGAAGTCCGGGGCCTCGTCCAGCCGGGGGATCGCGTCACCGTCGAAGAGTCGGGCCGGCGCGGCGTCCGGCGGGCGCATCCGCCACAGCCGGTGTTGCAGGCCGCTCCACGTCTCCCAGTCGCTTGCCGACGGGATCCGCGCGACCTCGTTGCCCTCCACCATGCCGGACTCGGCGTTGACCACCGCGTGCCAGCGGGGCAGCGACTGTGCCGCGTCGTTGCGCTCGGCCAGGATCCGCAACGCCTTCGGCAGCGCGATCCGCAACGTGAACTGGGCGACCAGCGCCGGACGGCCCCACAGCGCCTCGATGCCCCGCACGTCCTGCGAGGCGAGCACCAGGTGGATGCCCTGCGACCGGCCGCGGCGGGCCAGGTCCTCCAGCAGGTCGGCGGCCTCCCGCGCGACCACGTCCCGGCCGGCCAGCAGCATCTGGAACTCGTCGACCACGGCGACGATCCGGGGCCAGTGCCCGGTCGGGTCGACCGCGCGCAGCTCGGCCAGCTTGGTCACCTCGTGCTTCTTGGCGGCGTCGGCGCGGCGACGCAGCTCCTCGGTGAGGAACCGCAGCAGCGCCAACCCGAACTCCCGGTCGGTGTTGACGTTGATGCCGACCAGACGCATGTGCGGCAGCCAGCTCGGGTCACGCCGGCCCTGCGCGAACCGGGCGAAGGACACCCCCTCCTTGAAGTCCAGCAGATAGAACTCCAGCTCGGCGGGGGAGTAGCGGGCGGCGAGGGCGCCGATCCACGCGAAGATCAGGTTGGTCTTGCCGGTTCCGGACGGTCCGCCGATCAGCGCGTGCGGTGGATAGTCGCCCAGGGTCAGGCGCACCGGTCGGCCCTGCGGCCCCTCGCCGATCGGGGCGGTCAGCCCGCTGGCCGAGTCCTCCCGCCACATCTGCTCCGGTGGGGGCAGCAGGTCGGCGAACGGGGTCGGCGGCGGGCCGGCGTTGACCTGGGCCGCGATCTCCCGGCAGGTCTCGGTGACCAGCGTCGCCGGTGGCGGCGGGTCCAGCCGGACCGACAGGCCGGACGGGCCGCCGATCCGCGCGCCGGACGCCTCGGTCACCACCCGGGTCACCGTCGGGTCGTCCGGCAGGGGGACGCCCCGGACCACCAGGTGCACCCCGCAGGCGGCGCCGGCGCGGACCACTCGTTCGAGCTGGCCGCGTTCGTGCCGGCTCAGCTCGTCGCCGCCGAGCAGCACCGCCACCCGCCAGGGCTCGGGGCGGCGGCCGGTCGCCGCGGCCAGCTCCCGCAGTGAGCCGTGTTCGCCGGCCAGCACCTTCTCGTTGATGCGGCGGATCTGCTCGACCAGGTCGTCCAGCAGCGGGCCCAACCCGCCCGGGCCGACGAAGGTGAGCAGCCCTGCGGTGCCCAGGGGCGCGAACCCGGCCAGGCCGCCGCCGAGGTGCTCCGGGTCGTACCCGACCAGTCGTACCCCGCCCGGGTCGGCGCGGCCGACGGCCCGCAACAGCAGCGCGGACACGACCGCGTCGCAGCCGGCGCGGTCGTCCCCGGACAGGTGCACGTGCCCGGCGTCGAGGAGCGGCACCAGCGCGGGCACCGGGTCGACGTCGTCGATCCGGACCGTGCCGACCCGCAGCGCACCGGGCGGCTCGGCCCGGCGGGTGGGCGTGGGCGTCCAGCCCGGCCAGTCGGCGCCGGCGCAGCCGGGCGCCTCCCGGCGGGCGGCGTCGGCGGCGTGGCGGGCCAGCTCGGCGATCCCGGTGGCGTGCCGGGCGTCGATCTCGGCGAGGCGACGGTCCCGTTGGGCGCCCACCCGCTGCGGTACGGCGGCGGCCGCCCGCCGGACCCGGGTCAGCCGTTCGCGGCCCGCCGTCAGCTCGGCCTGGGCGGCCGACAACCGGGTACGCGTGGCACCCAGCGCCTCGGAGAGGGTGTCCCGGATGCGGGTGGCGAGCTGGCCACGCCGGTCAGCCATCGGAACCCCGGCGGGCCGGCGCGTCCCGCCACGGACTGCCGGTCCGCGGCGGCAGCCCGGCGCCCCGCTGCGGCACGACGCCGCCGGACGCCTGCCTACCGCTAACCGCGCCAGGACGTGGACCGACGCCGCCGGAGGGTGGCTCGGGGGACCGTGGATTCGCCTTCGCGGAGCGTTGCTCAGCGGGGCGCGGACCCGCGTCGCCGGGGCGCTGGTCACCGGTGGCCTGCGGCGTGCCGGTGCCGACGGGCAGGTCCCGGCCGAGGCGAGCGAGCAGCAGCGCGGTCGCCACGCCGGCGGTGACCGCGGAGTCGGCGGCGTGGGGCGGCTCTCCCGACGCGCGGGGTGGCGGCATCCGGCACACCCGGGTCAGCAGCGTCTCCAGCACCGGCGGCGGCAACCCGGGCAGCAGGTCCCGGACCCGCCCGTCCAGCTCGCCGCGCAGCCGGCCGAGGTCGGCGGCGCGGGGCGGATGCCCCAGCAGCTCACCGGCCAGCTCCCGCAGCAGCGGTGGCGCGAGCGCGGCCATGCCGAGCCCCACGTCGGCGGGCGCCCGCCGCAGCTCGGTGCGCAGCCGGTCCCGGTCACCGGCGCGCACCCCGCCGACGACCCGGCGCAGCAGCTCTTGCGAGTCGCGCAGCCGCTCGTCGGGCTCGTCGGCGCCGCCGTCGCGCCCGCCGGTCAACTCGGCCACGCGCACCGACCACCAGCGACGCATCCGAACCTGCTCGGCCTGCTCGGGCACCACGGTGGTCGGCCCGTGCGGCGGGGCCGCGTCGTGGCGCGGGTCGCGCTGTTGCGGGCGGGGCGGCGGGGCGCCGTCGGCGGCCAGCCCGATCGCGGCCAGATACGCCGACAGCTGCTCCTGCGCCACCCGCAGCGCGTAGTTGGCGCTCTCGGCGTGCTCGGTCGCGGCGGACAGTTCGGGCACCCCCATCGGGTTGGCCGACTCCTGTCGTACCCAGCGCAGCCGTTCCGCGGCCAGGCCGAACTTCTCCAGGGCCTGCCCGAGCAGGCCGACCGGGAACTCCTCGCTGGCCGCGCGGACCTGGCCGCCGATGTCCTCGATGATGGACACGGTGGCCTACAGGGTGGAGACGTAGAGCTGCGCCTGCTCGACCGCGACCAGTGTCGCGGCGAGACACTCCTCCAGCTCCTGGCTGGCCTGGGTCAGCGACGCCTGGGCCGCCTCGACCGTCTCGTGCCCGCTGCCCTCCAGCGCGCCGGCCAGGGTCTGCTGCGCCTCGGCGAGCTTCTCACCGGCCGCCTGGACGGCTGTCTGCCCGTCGCCGATCTGTTGGAGAGCGACATCGATGGCAGCCTTCAGCTCGGCGACGCTCGCCACGGCGGAACCTCCTGGGGGCGGGGAGATCTCCATTAGAGCTTACTGACGTCCATGGGAGAACATCCGCCCTGGCGGTGTTCCTGCCCGACTGACCGTTAACCCACCTGAAGTGCCGGGAGTCCGTTCTGTGGGAGTCCCAGTATGAGAACTTCTCAATTATCGCGGAGCCAGCGCGGGCCGTACACCTCGGCGCCGAGGGCGGTGACCCGCTCGCGCAACTCCCGATCGGCGGTGACGACCAGCCGACGGCGCTGCGGCGCCGCCTGCACCAGCTCGACCACCGTGTCGTCGCCGGAGCCGGGGGCGGAGACCACGCGGACGTCGTCGGTGCCGGGCACGTCCCGGGCAGCGCCCTCGACCACGAGGACCACCTCGACCGGGGCGGTCAGACGGGCGGGCAGGCCCGTGGCGGCCACCGGGGCCAGGGAGTCCCGCAGCCGGGCGGCGGCCCCGGCCCGGTCCCGCCACCATCCGTTCGGGCGCGAGCCCACCACGTTGGCACCGTCCACTATCAGCAGCGGGTTCTCAGTCATGGCGTCAGCCTGCCACCTGCGGCCGGCGCCGGCCCGGTGCCACTCCATATCGCGGTGAGCGCCGCCGCCTGCGGCGTTTGTCGGGCCGAGCGCCGGGTAGCCCCTGGCGACCGTGCCGCGCCCGACTGCGGAGGACAGACATGATGGGACCCGGTGACCCTGGCTCCGACCCGTGGGACGAATTCCTGGCCCGGTACTTCGGCCGGGGTGAGGGAGGACGCCGACCGCCGCACCGGGTCGACATCACCCGACTGATGACGGCCGACGCGCGGGAGATGCTGGCCGACGCGGCCCGCCGTGCCGCGCAGCGGCAGAGCAACGACCTGGACACCGACCACCTGCTCTGGGCTGCGCTGCAACGCGAACCCCTGCGCGACCTGGTACGCCGGGCCGGCGCCGACCCGGACACCCTGCTCAACGCGCTGGGCGGCAAGGGCGACGGCGCGCCGCGCGGGGAGGTGCCGCCCAACCTGTCGCTGACCCCGGCGGCCAAGCGGGCGCTGCTCGACGCCCACCAACTGTCCCGGGCAATGGGGGCCAACTACATCGGCCCCGAGCACATCCTGATGGCCCTGCCGCTCAACCCCGAGTCGCCGGCCGGGCGGATGCTGGCCGCCGGTCGGATCCAGCCCGAGTCGTTGCAGGCCGCCAACGCCGAACGCGGCCCGATGACCGGGCCGAAGCCGGACCGCGGCACACCCACCCTGGACCAGTACGGGCAGGACCTCACCGACCTGGCCCGCGCCGACCAGATCGACCCGGTGATCGGGCGGGCGGACGAGATCGAGCAGGCGGTGGAGATCCTGTCCCGGCGGACCAAGAACAACCCGGTGCTGATCGGCGAGGCCGGTGTCGGCAAGACCGCGATCGTCGAGGGTCTGGCCGAGCGGATCTGCGACGGCGATGTGCCGCAGACCCTGCTCGGCAAGCGGGTGGTGCAGCTCGACCTCGCCGGCCTGGTCGCCGGCACCCGCTACCGGGGTGACTTCGAGGAGCGCCTCAAGAAGGTGATCGACGAGATCCGGGCGCACCGGGACGAGCTGATCATTTTCCTCGACGAGATCCACACCCTGGTCGGCGCCGGTGGGGCCGGCAGCGAGGGCGGAATGGACGCGTCCAACATGCTCAAGCCCGCCCTCGCGCGGGGCGAACTGCGGGTGATCGGCGCGACCACGCTCGACGAGTACCGCAAGAGCATCGAGAAGGACGCCGCGCTGGCCCGGCGGTTCCAGCCGGTGCTGGTGCCCGAGCCCAGCGTCGACGACACCATCGCCATCCTGCGTGGCCTGCGCGACCGGTACGAGGCCCACCACCAGGTGCGCTTCACCGACGAGGCGCTGGTCGCCGCCGCCGAGCTGTCCGACCGGTACGTCACCGACCGGTTCCTGCCGGACAAGGCCATCGACCTGATCGACCAGGCCGGCGCCCGGGTCCGGCTGCGCACCCGCACCCCGGCGTCCGACGTGCGGGAGCTGGAACAGCAGCTCGACGACGTACGCCGGGACAAGGAGCAGGCCGTCACCGACGAGCAGTACGAACGGGCCTCGGCGCTGCGGGACCGGATCTCCGAGCTGGAGGAGGAGATGCGCCGCGCGAGGGGCGCTGACGGCTCGACCTCGCAGGTGCCCGAGGTGGGCCCGCAGGAGATCGCCGAGGTGGTCTCCCGGGCCACCGGCATCCCGGTCAGCCAGCTCACCGAGGAGGAACGCGACCGGCTGCTGCGCCTGGAGGGCCACCTGCACGAGAGGGTGGTCGGCCAGGACGCCGCGGTCACCGCTGTGGCCGAGGCGGTGCGTCGCTCCCGGGCCGGGCTGGCCGACCCGGAACGCCCGATGGGCAGCTTCCTGTTCCTGGGCCCCACCGGCGTCGGCAAGACCGAGCTGGCCCGCGCCCTGGCCGAGGCGTTGTTCGGCGAGGCGGACCGGATGGTCCGGGTGGACATGAGCGAGTTCCAGGAGCGGCACACGGTCAGCCGGCTGGTCGGCGCCCCACCCGGGTACGTCGGCTACGAGGAGGCCGGTCAGCTCACCGAGGCGGTGCGCCGCCGCCCGTACGCGGTGGTGCTGCTCGACGAGATCGAGAAGGCCCACCCCGACGTGTTCAACATCCTGCTCCAGGTGCTCGACGACGGGCGGCTCACCGACAGCCAGGGCCGCACGGTGAACTTCAAGAACACCGTCCTGATCATGACGAGCAACCTCGGCTCCGAGTTGATCACCGGAACCCAGCGGGCCGTCGGGTTCGGCACCGGCGCGCCCGGCAGCGAGCAGGAGAACGACGAGCTGCGCGAACGGCTGATGCGCCGCCTGCAGGAGAACTTCCGGCCGGAGTTCCTCAACCGCATCGACGAGGTCATCATCTTCCGCCGGCTGGAGGCCGAGCAGTTGCGCGACATCACCGCGCTGCTGCTGGAGGAGACCCGCCGCCGGTTGCACGCCCAGGACATCCAGGTGGAGTTCACCACCGCCGGCATCGACTGGCTGGCCGAGCACGGCTACCAGCCGGAGTTCGGGGCCCGTCCGCTGCGCCGGGTCATCCAGCGGGAGGTGGACAACCACCTGTCGCGGATGCTGCTGGAGTCGGCGATCTCGCCCGGGCAGAAGGTCATCGTGGACGCCCGCGACGGGCAGCTCACCTTCGACGTGACCGCAGGTGAGCGGGGGTACACCGCCGCCACGACAACACACCCGCGATGACCGGGCCGGCGCGACGAGACGACCACGAGGACCCGCGTGAGCACGCGGAGTCCGCCAAGCCCCGGGACGAGGACGACGACGAGGACCATCCCGACCCGATCCTGGCGCCCCCGACCGCGAACCCGCGCCGCACGCGGGTGCCCGCCGAGGGCCTGCATCCGAAGACCGACCAGGACGACCCGGAGACGTCGGGTCACCATCGTCGAGAGGAGACCTGATGGTACGCGACACGCGGATCGACCCCGAGGTGGAAGTGCTCTGGGAGGACTTCCACGCCGAGGTCAACGTCCCGTCGGAGCAGCTGCGCACCTGGCTGCTGACCCGGGGCTCCGGCGAGGAGTCGTTCAGCCCGAACCCGGACCTCGACCTGCCCCAGCCGGGACGGGAGATCCTCAAGGTGCTCAACAAGCGCAAGGTCGACCTGACCCCGGAGGACATCGAGGTGATGCGGGAGGCGGTCGAGCGGATCCGCGAGCTGATGGACGCCAAGCCCCAGCGCGGCAACGCCGACGACAAGTGGCGGCACTCGCTGCTCGACCTCGGCCACGACCCTCTCGTCGAACGCTGAGCGATGCCGTACGCGACGGTGCCGTCCCGGGTGCGGGGCGGCACCGTCGCATGCCGCTACTGGCCCTGGTCGGACTCCAGGCTGCCGATGGTCAGCCCCGCCGCGTCGGCGGCGGCGTCGCGCTCGCCCCGGGTCTGGTCCTCCCGGGTGAGCAGGTTGGCGTACTCGGTGACGTCGGCCGGGTCGGGCACCTCCGGCAGCCGGCGCAGGAACGCCTCCACCTGGCGGGTGGCGGCGGTGTGCGCGGCGGCGGCCTGGCGGAGCAGTTCCCGGTCGTCGGCGGGCGGGTAGAGATCGGTCATGTCCGCCAGATACCCCGACAGCGGCCGTTCGCACCGCCACCGACCAGGCAGTAGCCGACGTCCCGGTCGCGTGGCCGGGACTACTGGCCCGGGTGGGGGTGGCCGGTGATGCCGTCCAGGATGGTGGTCAGGTTGTGGTCGAAGGTCTCCTCGGCGCTGAGGTGGGCGCCCTCGATGACGAGCCGGGCGACGGTGGGGTAGCGACCGGTGTCGAGCATGCGGGTCAGGTACGGGCCGAGGCTGGCCTGCCAGGCGCTGACATCGGTGCCGGTGAAGCGGGCGGTGCGCCGCTCGGTGACCTCTCGGCGCAGGGCGCCGACGACGAAGGCGTTGAGGGCGCCCAGGGCCCGCTGGAGGTCGTCGATGTCGCGTATGCCGGGGGCCTGGCTGAGGGCCGCCGCGCTCATCTCGCCCACGGCAAGCGCGTGCGGGCCCAGGTGTGGCCGCCCGCCGAGCAGGTCGGAGAACCACTCGTGGTCGAGGGCGGCGGCGCGGGTCCGCCGAAAGACGGCCAGCACCGTGGCCCGCCACCCGGAGTGCTGGCCGGTCTCGGCGATCTGGGCATAGACGGCGTCGACCATCAGGTCGAGCAGTTCCGATTTGTTGGCCACGTAGTCGTAGAGCCGCATCGGACCGACGCCGAGCTCTTTGGCGATCTTGCGAACCGACAGTCCGTCGAGGCCGTGCGCGTCGGCGAGCCGGATCGCCGTGGCGGCGATCTTCGCGCGGCTCAACGGCACCGGCGTCGCCCGGGGCTGGGGCTCGGGGCGTTCCCAGATGGGCACGACCTCGCTACTGTACGATGTATCCACGCGATACAGTGTACGGTAAGGGCATGAGGATGCGACTGGCGATCGCCGGTGGTGGCCTGGGCGGCCTGACGCTGGCACGGATCCTGCACCGGCACGGCATCGACGCGGTGGTCTACGAACGCGAGGCCAGCCGATCCGCACGCTCCCAGGGCGGAATGCTCGACCTGCACCCGGAGTCCGGGCAACTGGCCCTCGCCGAGGCGGGTCTCGACGACCGGTTCCGCTCCGAGGCGCGGCCCGAGGGCGAGGAACATCGCATCCTCGACCCGGCCGGGCGCACCCTCGTGCACCACACGCCCCGCCCCGGCTCGTTCGCCGGCCGCCCCGAGATCGACCGCACCGTCCTGCGTGATCTCCTGCTCGACTCGCTGCCGCCCGACGCGGTGGCGTGGCGGCACCGCCTCGTCGCGGCGACGCCACGACCGGGCGGGGGCTTCGGGTTGACCTTCGACGGCGGCCACCGCGCCGACTGCGACATCCTGGTCGGCGCGGACGGCGCGCGCTCGGTCGTCCGGGCGCTGCTGACCGACGCGGGACTGTCCCACGTGTCCAGCCACGTGGAGCTGACCATCGACGACGCCGACCGACGCCACCCGGATCTCGCCGAGCTGGTCGGCCCGGGAAACCTGTGGTGCGTCGGCGTGAACCAGATCCTCGCGGCGCAACGCCTCGGCGACGGCAGCATCCGGGTCGGGATCTCCCTGCCCGCCGACGACCGCGACCTCGACGCCTACCGTGACACGCGTGCCCTGCTGGACCTGTTCGACGGCTGGGACGCCCGTCTCACCGCCCTCATCGACGCGGCCGACAGCCCGCCGACGCCGCGCCGGGTCGAGGCGATGCCGGTCGGCGCGCGCTGGGCCCACCGGCCGGGAACCACGCTTCTCGGCGACGCCGCGCACCTCATGCCGCCGGTCGGCGAGGGCGCCAACCAGGCCATGCTGGACGCCGCCGAACTCGCACGCGAACTCGCCGCCAACCCCGCCGACCCGGACGCGGCGATCCGGGCGTACGAGGAGGCGATGTTCGCGAGGATCGAGCCGATCGCCGAGATGTGCGCACGAGTTCAGGCGATGATGCTGTCCCCGACGGCGGCCGACGACCTCGTCCGCTTCTTCACGCCACGGTCCGCCAAACCCTCTTCCGGGGACGAGGAACCCGTCGCCGCGCCCCGCTAGACCTCCCGTGGGCCCTCACACCCCGCTGGGCTGCCGGACGCCGAAACCCGGATTGCGCACCAGCCAGTCCAGGTAGGTGGGGTGCGGGGCCAGCGAGTCGGTGTACGCCGCCTTCGCCGTCGCCAGCACCAGCTCCGCGTCCCCGGCGGCGGGCGAGTCCGGATGCCACCCCAGCAGCAGCCGCCAGCGCAGCGGGACACCGGCCAGCCGCCTGGTGACCAGGCCGGCGACCGGGCGGAACGTCGCCTGGCAAAGGGCCACCGCCACGCCCGCCTCCACCAGGTCGACACAGCCGCGGATGTCGGTCTCGTACACCTTGCGGGGGGTGAAGCCGGCGCGGGCGCACGCGGCGGCGAAACAGTCGCCGAAGCAGCCGTCGCCCGGCGCGGCCACCCACTGCTCGTGACCCAGGTCCGCCAGGCGCACCTCGGCCCGCTCCGCGAGCGGGTGGGTCTCCGGCAGCAGCACCAGCACCGGGTCGATGGCCACCTCCCGCCAGCGCAACCCGAACGCGGCCGACGGGGTGGCGTCGCCGCACACGCCGGTGAGGGCGAAGTCCAACCGCCCGCCGGCCACCAACTGCGCCAGCTCGTCGACCGACCACGAGGCGTACGTGGTGATCTGGGCCGGTGGCTGCTCGGCGGCCAGCCGGTGCACCAACCGGCCCAGGATCGGGCTGTTCACCCCGCCGAGGCGGTAGCAGCGAGGCGCCGCGCCCGCCCCGGCGAGCCGTGCCGCCTCGTCCTGCAGGCCCTTCATCGCCGGCAGCAGCACCCGGGCCCGGGCGAGCACCAGCTCACCGAGCGCGGTGGGCCGGGCGCCGCGCCGATCCCGGTCGAACAGCGGCCCGCCCAGCGTCCGCTCGATCCGCTGGAGCTGAGCGGTGAGCGCCGGCTGGGCGAGCCCGAGCGCCGACGCCGCCTTGGTCACACTCCCTGTCTCCGCGATCGCGCAGACCACCCGCAGGTGTCGCAGCTCCAGGTTCATAGGGTGACGGTAGGACCACGTCGCAGCCTGCGGAAGAGGCCAAGCGAATCGGTGACGTTGAATGCATTTCGTGGCGCGGCCCGCGCTTCAGTCGCGCGGCGGCTCCGGCAGGTCGGCCAGGTACGTCGGCCGCCGCGTCACCGCGTCGCGGACCTTGTCCACCACACCCACCGCCGGCTCGACGATCCGGTTCCACGGCGGCGTGGCCGGGGTGCCCGGGTGCGGCCGGGTCGGCGCGGCCTCCTCGGCGATCTCCAACCGGTTGCCCAGCCGGATCAGCTCCTCCCCGGTGGCCACCGCGCGCAACTCGGCCACCAGCGCGCCCACTCCGTCGACGTGTCGGCGGACCCGCTCGGCGACTTCGGTCAGGGTCTCGTCGGACAGCCCCTTCAGGGCCGCCAGCAGCGCGGCGTCAGCGTCGATCTCCGCGTCCACCCGGTCGGCCTGGGCCGGCAGCGCCGCCCGCACCGCCGGCAGCAGGTACTGCTCCTCGGCCGAGACGTGCCGCGACAGCGCGGCCGTGAGCACCGCCAGCCCCTCCTGCGGGGTGGCGTCCGGGCCGGTCAGCTGGTCCACGAGAGCCAGCAGCTGCCGGTGTTCGCGGTCCACGATGTCGGCGATGCTGCGGCCACCGGGCCGGTAACCCTCCTCGGATGCGGGCGCGGGCGGCAACGGGGGCAGGGGGACGGCGGACATGGTGCCCTCCTCGACTGGCGGGCGGAAGCTCCGGCAGGGGATGTGCGGTCGTGGGCGGCGGTACCCGAACGCGGACGCCGCGAAACCGGCACGCGGATCCGCCGAGGTGAATGCCCGTCCCCGGCACGCCGGTGCGCCGGCCCGCCGGTCACCCCGGGCTGGTATGAAGGGGCGATGACGAGCGACGCCGCCTCCGCCCGACCGGACCCCAGCGCGGAGGTCGTGGACCTCTGCCGCGACCTGCTGCGCATCGACACCACCAACACGGGGGACAACGACACCAGCGTCGGCGAGCGCCGCGCCGCCGAGTACGTGGCGGAGAAACTCGCCGAGGTGGGCGTCGAATCGGTCCTGCACGAGTCCGCCCCCGGGCGGGCCAACGTGGTGGCCCGCATCCCCGGCGCCGACCCGAGCCGGGGCGCGCTGCTGGTGCACGGCCACCTGGACGTGGTGCCCGCCGACGCCGACGAGTGGTCCGTGCACCCGTTCTCCGGCGAAGAGCGCGACGGCTACCTGTGGGGCCGCGGCGCCATCGACATGAAGGACTTCGACGCGATGGTGCTCGCCGTGGTGCGGCACTGGCAGCGCACCGGCGTACGGCCCCCGCGCGACATCGTGCTCGCGTACACCGCCGACGAGGAGGCGGGCAGCGACTACGGCGCGCGCTTCCTGGTGGAGAACCACCGCGGCCTGTTCGACGGCTGCACCGAGGCCATCGGCGAGGTCGGCGGCTTCTCCTACTCGGTCAACGACAGCCAGCGGCTCTACCTCATCGAGACCGCCGAGAAGGGCATCGACTGGCTGCGGCTGCACGCCAAGGGCCGCCCCGGGCACGGATCGATGGTGCACGACGACAACGCCGTCACCGCCCTCGCCGAGGCCGTGGCCCGCATCGGCCGGCACCGCTTCCCGGTGGTGGTCACCGACACCGTGCGGGCGTTCCTGACCGAGGTCTCCGACCTGCTCGGCATCGAGCTGGACCCGAACGACCCGGAGACGGCCATCGCCAAGCTCGGCCCGATCGCCAACATCATCGGGGCGACCATCCGCAACACGGCCAACCCCACCCGGCTCAGCGCCGGCTACAAGGACAACGTCATCCCCGGCCGCGCCACCGCCACCATCGACTGCCGCAGCCTGCCCGGCCAGTCCGAGCTGCTGGAGCGGCAGCTGCGCGAGCTGGTCGGCCCGGACATCGCCATCGAGTACGTCCAGCGACAGCCGGCGCTGGAGACCACCTTCGACGGCGACCTGGTCGAGGCCATGTCGGCGGCGCTGCGCGCCGAGGACCCGGGCGCCCGGCCGGTGCCGTACATGCTCTCCGGCGGCACCGACGCGAAGGCGTTCTCGCAGCTCGGCATCCGCTGCTTCGGGTTCGCGCCGCTGCGGCTGCCCGCCGACCTGAACTTCTCGGCGTTGTTCCACGGCATCGACGAGCGCGTTCCGGTCGACGGACTACAGTTCGGCGTGCGGGTTCTCGACCGGTTCCTCCGCACCTGCTAACCGTGTCCGGTAGCTGCACCCGGCGCGTTACCTCCCCATCGTGAAGGGACTGCCCCACATGACCGACCAGCACGGTGAGCTGGACGCCGCTCTCGAGCGGGTGATCGAAGCGGCCCGCCACCACCTGGCCGCCGTACGCGCCGCGCAGGGCCGCGTCGACGACGACGACGTCTGGCAGGCGTACGTGGCGTTGAACAACGCGTCCTTCGCCTACGACGAGCAACTGCTCGACGCCTTCGGCGAGGTGACCCCGTGGGACGTCGACTCGATCGACCCGGACGAGGCCGACGAGCGCTTCGGCGGCGAGGGCGCCGAGGCCAGCGACCCCCACCCGCGGGTGATCTCGGTACGTCAACGCCGCGACTACCGGGTGCCGAGCATCTCCGCGCTGCTGCGGGCGGCCGAGGCGGCCCGGCGCGAGGGCACCCCGGAGGACGACGAGCCGGCGCCGGTGGAGGGCGTCGGCGAGGCGGTGCTGGAGCTGCTGCAGAGCGGCGACGGCTCGCTCGGCGCGCTGGACGTCCCCGAGCTGGAGCCCCTCGACGGGGTTGTCATGGTCAGCGAGGTGGGCACACCCGTGGACCTGGAGTCGTTCGACGATGACGACGCCGCCGGCCCGTTCCAGCCGGCGAGCGACGACCGGCTCGTCGGTCGACTCGACGAGCACCCGTTCCTGGAGCTCGACGACGACCACGACCACGCCGGGCACCAGCACTAGGGCCGGCGTCGGCCGGGGCTCCTCCGCCGCGGACCGACCGAGGGCCAGGCACGAGGCCAGGTGACGCCCGGGGTCCGAACCGTTCGCGGTTCGGGCCCCGGGCGTGTCACCGCCCGTCCCGGCCCGGTGTCAGTACGACAGGCCCGGCTGCGGCTGGTTGACCCGCCGACGGCGCAGCATGACCTGCCGCGTGCCGTCACGGAACAGCCGCACCCGGGCCAACTCCCATCCGGAGAACTCCGCCTGGATCGCCAACTGCGCCGCGGCGGTCAACCGGTCGACGTTCGGCGGCAGCCGCAGCGGCGCGTACTCGTAGTCCATGCCGTCCATGCTGCCCAGCCCAGCGGCCGTCCGCCACCCCCTGCGGGGTGACCAACGCCGCTGCCCTGCGTGGTTCGTGCCGCCCCGGGCGCCCGCGCGTGGCCTTCGCCGCGCGGGAGCCGCCCGCGGTCCGCAGGCGCCCCGGTCAGCGCCGGTTCGGTGAGCGCCCGCGTCTCACCCGTCGCGCTCGGGGTAGCCGATGGGCACCGACGAGACGTCGTCCAGCGCGGTGGTGATCTCCTCGGGCAGCGTGATCCGCTCGACCTGCAACGCGCCGAGCAGCTGCCCGACCGTCCGGGCGCCGAGGATCGGCGCGGTCACCCCCGGTCGGTCCCGGATCCACGCCAGCGCCACCTCCAGCGGCGACACCCCCAGGCCGCCGGCCGCGGTCGCCACCGCCTCCACGATGCTCGAGCAGCGCGGCTCCAGGTACGTGGAGACGAACCGCTCGAAGTGCGGCGAGGCGGCCCGCGAGTCCGCCGGCCGGCCGTGCCGGTACTTGCCGGTGAGCACACCCCGACCCAGCGGCGACCAGGGCAGCACGCCGAGGCCCAACGCGTCGCACGCCGGCAGCACCTCCCGCTCCACGCCCCGCTCCAGCAGCGAGTACTCCACCTGGGCGGCGACCACCGGCGCCCGGCCCGGCCAGGCCGTCTGCCAGGCGGCGGCCCGCGCGGTCTGCCAGCCGGAGAAGTTCGACACACCCACGTAGCGGACCTTTCCGCTGGCCACCGAGTGGTCCAGCGCCGCGAGGGTCTCTTCGAGGGGGGTGTCCGGGTCGTACCCGTGCACCTGGAACAGGTCGACGTGGTCCGTGCCGAGCCGGCGCAGCGACGCCTCGATGGTGCGCAGCAGGTGGCCTCGGGAGCCGTCGCGACGCCGACCGCTGCCCGGCCGCAACCCCGCCTTGGTGGCGATCAACAGCTCGTCGCGCGGTACGAGGCTGCCCAGCAGCGACCCGATCACCGACTCGGCGTCGCCGTCGCCGTACACGTCGGCGGTGTCGATCAGGTTGCCGCCCGCGTCCAGGTAACTCTTCAGCTGGGCGGCCGCATCGTCGGCGTCGGTGTCCCGGCCCCAGGTCATGGTGCCGAGCGCGAGCCGCGAAACCGCCAGCCCGCTTCGGCCGAGCGGTCGCTGTTGCATGGGTGAACCTTATTTCGAACCCGCCGCCACGGATATCCTCGCTCCCGTCATCTCTGCCGGTTCTGCCGGTTCCGCCTCCGGCGGGCACCGCGACGGACGGGGAATCATTGGCGGTGAGCCGGTGATCGGGTCCGTTTTCGGCATTGCGTAACCTGGTGCGACCTGTGCCACGGATGGGGGAGGACCAGTGCGACTCGGGCTCAGCCTTGGATACCAGACGGCGTGGAGCACGCCGGCCGACCACCTGGCGTTGGCCCAGGAGGCGGATCGCCTCGGCTACTCGGTGGTGTGGGCGGCGGAAGCCTACGGCTCCGACTCGCCCAGCATGCTCGCCTGGATGGCCGGCCAGACGCAACGGATCGACGTGGGCTCGGCGGTGATGCAGATTCCCGCCCGTACGCCGGCCGCCACCGCGATGACCGCCGCCACCATCGACGCGCTCTCCGGCGGCCGGTTCCGGCTGGGCCTCGGCGTCTCCGGCCCGCAGGTCTCCGAGGGCTGGCACGGTGTGCGGTTCGCCAAGCCGCTGGGCCGGACCCGCGAGTTCGTCGACATCGTCAAGCTGGCCGTCGCCCGCAAGGAGGTGGCGTACGACGGCGAGCACTACACGCTGCCGCTGCCCGACGGCCCCGGCAAGGCGCTGCGGCTGAGCTTCCACCCACCCCGCGAACACATCCCGATCTACCTGGCCGCGGTCGGGCCAAAGAACCTGGAGTTGGCCGGCGAGATCGCCGATGGCTGGCTCGCCGTGTTCTACGCCCCGGAGTTCGCCGACGAGCACCTCGCCGCCGTGGCCGCCGGGCGGGCCAAGGCCGGCAAGGAACTGGCCGGCTTCGACGTGGTGCCCTCCGTGCCGGTCGTCATCGGCGACGACGTGGCCTCCTGTGCCGAGCTGGTGCGCTGGTACGCCGCGCTCTACGTCGGCGGGATGGGCAGCCGAAAGCAGAACTTCTACAACCAGCTCGCCACCCGGATGGGTTACGGCGACGCCGCCCGCGAGGTGCAGGACCTGTACCTGGCCAAGCGGCAGCGCGACGCGGCCGCCGCGGTGCCGATGGAGTTCATCGACCGCACCTCGCTGCTCGGCCCGAAGGAGCGCATCGCCGAACGGTTGCGGGAGTACGCCGCCTCCGGCGTCACCACGCTGTCGGTGACCCTGTTCGTGGCCGACCGGGACAGCGGCGTGCAGACCCTGCGTACCGTCGCCGAGGCGCTCGACCTCTCCGGAGTCGGCGAGTGACCTGGATCGAGGCCATCGTCCTGGGCGTCGTCCAGGGGCTGACCGAGTTCCTGCCGGTCAGCTCGTCGGGGCATCTGCGGATCACCTCGGCGATCTTCTTCGACCGCGACGCCGGCGCGTCGTTCACCGCCGTCACCCAGCTCGGCACCGAGGCAGCCGTGCTGATCTACTTCGCGAAGGACATCTGGCGGATCACCCGTACCTGGCTGGTGGGGCTGCGCGACACGTCGGTGCGCTCCAGCCTCGACTACCGGATGGGCTGGTACGTGATCGTCGGCTCGATCCCCATCGGGCTGTTCGGGTTCCTCTTCAAGGACCAGATCAAGACCGCCGGGCGCAACCTGTGGGTGGTGGCGACCACCCTGATCGTGTTCGCGTTCGTGCTGGCGTTCGCCGAGTACTGGGGCCGGCAGACGCGCACGCTGGAGAACTTCCGGATGAAAGACGGCGTGGTCATGGGCTTCGCCCAGGCCATGGCCCTGGTCCCCGGGGTGTCCCGCTCCGGCGGCACGCTCACCGCCGGCCTGCTGCTCAACCTGACCCGGGAGGCGGCGGCGCGCTACTCGTTCCTGCTGGCCATCCCGGCGGTGGTGATGTCCGGTGTGTTCAGCCTCGGCGACGTCTTCGAACCGTCCGCCCCGGGCACGTCCGTGCCCACCGTGGCTCAGACGATCGTGGCCACCGCCATCGCCTTCGGCATCGGCTACGCGGCCATCGCCTGGCTGCTGCGCTACGTCGCCCACCACACCCTGTACGTCTTCGTGCTGTACCGGGTCGCGCTGGGCACCCTGGTCCTGGCTCTCCTGCTGACCGGCACGATCAGCGCCACCTGATCAGCGGCGTCGTTCCGTTGAGATCTTGGACAGTTTCCGTCAGCAGCTGACGGAAACTGTCCAAGATCTCGCGGGCATGACAATGGGCCGGCACCCCGGGTTCGGGGTGCCGGCCATTGGTTCGTGCGGTCAGCTGTTCCAGTGCTGGGTGACCAGGTCGGTGGCCTGCTGCTCCCACTGGGCGTAGGCGTCCGGGTACGCGGAGACCTGTACGGTCTGCGCGGCCTGGGTCAGGGGCATGTCCTGCCAGCCGTCGACCTGCTTGAGGCCCTTGAGGAACGCGGTGGTGGAGTACTCGGGGTTGGTGATCTGCTCCGGGGTGCCCCAACCGGAGGAGGGGCGCTGCTGGAACAGGCCCAGCGAGTCATGGTCGTTCATGTCGCCGAGGTGGCCGAGGTTCTCCAGCTTCGATTCCTGCAGGCTGGTCGCGATGGAGATGACCGCGGCGCGTTCGGGCAGGCCGGCCTTCTTCGTCGCGGCGATGATCGCCTTGGCGTTGGCGGTCTGCTCGCCGTTGAGGCTGATGTGCGACTGGTCGCCCTGCGGCTTCGACACTGCCGTCTGCACGGCCGCGACGGGCTTCGCATCGACGGGGTTGGCGTGGGCGGCGATCGGACCGGCGAAGACACCACCGGCGAACGCGAGACCAGCAACGGACAGCATGCTCTTACGGAAGATCGTGTTCATGGGGGTAGCTCCTTCGGGGGTAGG
>NZ_JBEXHY010000070.1:0-29673 GCF_040608295.1 Micromonospora sp. NPDC005197
AACGCCCTGTCCGTGCAGGGCAAGGACATCAGCGTGGACGCCATGGCCAAGGAGATGGGCACCACCGAGGCCGGCACCAACAGCATCAACGACATCACGCCGGTGCTGAACAAGGAGACCGGTAAGAACGACGCGTACCACAGCGTCGAGATCAGCAAGCCCGACGCCGACGCCACGCAGACCGACCAGCTGCGCGCCGACATTGTCAAGACCGTCGACGACGGTCGGGCGGTGGTGGCGAACATCGCGGGCACCAGCGTCGACACTGATGGCAACACCCACTCGTTCGAGGGCGGGCACTACATCAGCGTCGTGGGTTACCGCGACAACGGTGACGTTGTGCGGATCGCTGATTCGGCCGATGCGAACACGGCCGCGTACGACATCACGGTCGAGCACCTCGCTGACTGGATCGCCACCCGCGGCTACGCCTCCAGCTGAGAACCACACACCGACAAGGGCCGGACCCCACCACAGGGGCCCGGCCCTTTCGGCATGCAGTCAGTCGGTCGCGAGGACGGCCAGGATCTGCTCGCCGTACTTGGCGAGCTTGTTCTCGCCGACCCCGCCGACCCGCGACAGCTCGGCCAGCGAGGTGGGCGCGTCACCCGCGATCTGCCGGAGGGTGGCGTCGTGGAAGATGACGTACGCCGGGACGCCCTGCTCCTTGGCGGTGGCCGCCCGCCAGGCGCGCAGCCGCTCGAAGACCGACGCGGCCGCCGGGGTGAGCTCGGCGACGACGGTGGCCGACCCGCGCGGCTTCGACGACCGGCTCGACGCGGGCCGCTCCGGCTCGCGGCGCATCGTGACGGTGCGGCGGCGGCCCAGCACGTCGGCGCTGGCCTCGGTCAGCGCGAGGGTGCCGTAGTCGCCCTCCACGGCGAGCAGCCCCTCGGCGAGGAGTTGCCGGACCACGCCCCGCCACTCGGCCTCGCTCAACTCCGTGCCGATGCCGAAGACGGTCAGCGAGTCGTGACCGTACTGGCTGATCTTGTCGGTCTGCTTGCCGAGCAGGATGTCGATGCAGTGCCCGGCGCCGAACCGCTGGTTGCGCTCGCGGTCGAGGCGGAACACGGCGGAGAGCAGCTTCTGGGCGGCCACGGTGCCGTCCCACGACTCCGGTGGGTTGAGGCAGGTGTCGCAGTTGCCGCAGGCCGTCGGGGTCGTCTCGCCGAAGTACTCGAGCAGCTGCACCCGTCGGCAGCGGACCGTCTCGCAGAGCGCGAGCATCGCGTCCAGGTGTGCGGCGAGGTTGCGCCGGTGCGCGAGGTCGCCGTCGGACGTCTCGATCATCTTGCGCTGCTGGACCACGTCCTGCAGGCCGTACGCCAGCCATGCGGTGGACGGCAGCCCGTCGCGGCCGGCGCGGCCGGTCTCCTGGTAGTAGCCCTCGACGGACTTGGGCAGGTCGAGGTGGGCGACGAAGCGCACGTCGGGCTTGTCGATGCCCATGCCGAAGGCGATGGTGGCCACCATGACCAGGCCGTCCTCGCGGAGGAAACGTTGCTGGTTGGCGGCGCGGGTGGCCGCGTCCAGACCGGCGTGGTACGGCAGCGCGGCGACGCCGTTGGCGACGAGGAACTCGGCGGTCTTGTCCACCGAGGCGCGCGACAGGCAGTAGACGATGCCGGCGTCGCCGGGGTGCTCGTCGCGCAGCAGGGCCAGCAGCTGCTTGCGGGGCTCCCGCTTGGGCACGATCCGGTACTGGATGTTGGGCCGGTCGAAGCTGGCCACGAAGTGCCGCGCGTCGTCGAGCGCCAGCCGGCTGGCGATCTCGGTGCGGGTGGCGCTCGTCGCGGTGGCGGTCAGCGCGATCCGGGGGACCTGCGGCCAGCGCTCGTGCAGCATCGACAGCGCCAGGTAGTCGGGCCGGAAGTCGTGCCCCCACTGGGACACGCAGTGCGCCTCGTCGATCGCGAACAGGGAGATGCGCCCCCGGTCCAGCAGGGCGAGGGTGGACCGGACGCCGAGCGCCTCGGGCGCCAGGTAGAGCAGGTCCAGTTCGCCGGCGACGAACGCGGCCTCCACCCGCCGCCGGGCGTCCAGGGTCTGGGTGGAGTTGAGGAAGCCGGCGCGGACACCGACCGCGGTGAGCGCGTCCACCTGGTCCTGCATGAGCGCGATCAGCGGGGAGACGACGACCGCGACACCGTCGCGGACCAGGGCCGGGATCTGGTAGCACAGCGACTTGCCGCCACCGGTGGGCATCAGCACCAGCGCGTCGCCACCGGCGACGACATGGTCGATGACCTGCTGCTGGAAGCCGCGGAAGGCGTCGTAGCCGAACACCCGGCGCAGCACCGGCAGCGCGTCCTCGGTACGCAGGTCGGTGGGGGAAGCCATTCGCGGAGTCTACGAGCCGACCCCGACACCGCTCGCCCGGCGCACCCGGGCACACCGGACGAGCGTGCGGTCAGCTGGGCCGGTTGGCCAGGCCGCGCGGCGGGGCCTTCATCCCGACGACGATGTCGACGATCTCGATGTAGCGGGCCTTGGCCCCCATCCGGAACGCGGTGGCCGCGGCGTTGATCTCCTCGAGGGTGTCGGCCTCCACCATCGTCACCTGGTCGTACTTCCCGTTGACCCCGGTGCAGACGACGTGGGTGAGCTGCTTGGCGAAGCGGCCCAGATCCCGTGCGTGCTCGGCGGAGACCTCGTGGATGCCCTCCCGGCCGAGGGCGAAATACTCCGGACTGATCCGCATAAACAGGAAACCGACGTACTTGTTCTTGTCCGCCAGATCGTGCATCGCACCCTCCCAGATGTCGGCCTTGACCTGCGGCGATCACGAGGAGCGTATAGATGATTACTGATCGTTATCAAGGGCGGAGGCTGTCGGGAGGGCGACCCGCGGTCCCCGGGTGCGGACGCGCCCGACCCGACGCCGGCCGGCGGGATAGAGTCGCTGATTGACCAATCGCGGCCGATGGCGGCCGCGGCGCCACGGCTTGGGGGTACGGGTGAGCGAGGCGCACACAGCCGGTGACGGGCAGCCGGCGGCCGAGTCGGAGACCACCCTGGTGGTGGTCACCGGGCTGTCCGGTGGTGGTCGCAGCACCGTCGCCCGGGCGTTGGAGAACGTCGGCTACTACGTCGTGGACAACCTGCCACAGGCGCTCATGCTCGACATGGCCGAGTTGGCGTTCAAGGCCGGCGGCGCGGCCCGGCGTACGGCCATGGTCCTGGACGTGCGCTCGCGGGCCTTCTCCACCGACCTGGCCGGGGCGATCCGCGAGCTGAAGGAGCGGGGCTTCTCGCCGCGGGTGGTGTTCGTCGACGCCGACGACGAGGTGCTGATCCGGCGTTTCGAGAGCGTTCGGCGTTCGCACCCGTTGCAGGGCGACGGGCGGCTGGCCGACGGCATCGCCGTGGAGCGCGGGCTGTTGGAGGAGGCCCGCGACCAGGCCGACGTGATCATCGACACCAGCCACCTGAACGTCAACCAGCTGCGCCGGCGCATCGAGGAGCTGTTCGGCGGCGAGGACGCCCGCCGGCTGCGGGTCACCGTGCTGTCGTTCGGCTTCAAGTACGGCCCGCCGCCGGACGCCGACTTCGTGCTGGACGCCCGGTTCCTGCCCAACCCGTACTGGGTGCCGGAGCTGCGCGAGCACACCGGGCGGGAGGAGGCGGTCAGCGCGTACGTGCTGGGTCAGGAGGGCGCGGACGCCTTCGTCGCCTCGTACGCCGACCTGGTCAACGCCACCACCACCGGGTTCGAGCGGGAGGGCAAGCGGTACCTGACGGTCGCCGTGGGCTGCACCGGCGGCAAACACCGCAGCGTGGCCATCGCCGAGGAGCTGGCCGGTCGGCTGCGCCAGTCGGGGCTGGCCGCCAACGCGCAGCACCGCGACCTGGGGCGGGAATGACGGCGCGTCGGGTGGTCGCGTTCGGCGGAGGGCACGGGTTGTCCGCGTCGCTGCGTGCGCTGCGTCACTGCGCCCCCGAACTCGACCTGGACATCACCGCGGTGGTCACGGTCGGTGACGACGGCGGTTCCAGCGGCCGGCTGCGCGCCGAACGGGGCGGCCTGCCCCCGGGTGACCTGCGCCAGGCGCTGGTGGCGCTGGCCGGAGACCACCCCGCCACGCGACGCAGCGCCGGGCTGTTCCAGCACCGCTTCGCCGCCGTGCCGGCGCTCGGCGTACCCCCGGACGGCGGGACCGACGCGGACCCGGCGGCGGCGGGCGGCCCGGAGCCGCGCGGCGCGGACCCGACGGCGGCGCGCACCGACGGCCTGGCCGGGCACGCGGTGGGCAACCTGGTGCTCTGCGGTCTCATGGAGCTGCTCGGCGACCCGGTGGCCGCGCTGGAACACGCCGGGGCCATGCTCGGCACGGTCGGCCGGGTCCTGCCGATGTCGCGCCAGCCGGTCGGCATCGAGGCGCGGGTGCGCGGCGCCGACCCGAGCGCCCCCGACGAGGTGCGCACCGTACGCGGTCAGCACCAGGTGGCGGTCACCACCGGGCGGGTCGAGTCGCTGCGCCTCACCCCGGCCGCCCCGGCGGCCTGCGCCGAGGCCCTGGCGGCGATCGCTGCGGCGGACTGGTTGATCTTCGGGCCGGGCAGCTGGTACACGAGTGTGCTGCCGCACCTGCTGGTGCCGCAGCTGGCCGACGCGATCGTGTCCAGCTCGGCCCGGCGGCTGGTCACGCTGAACCTGGCCGCGGAGAAGGAGACCCTCGGCCTCTCGGTCGCCGATCATCTGGCGGCGTTGCGCTGGTACCTGCCCGAGCTCAAGGTTGATCTCGTGCTCGCGGACGCCAAGGCGGTGGGTGACCCTGAACCGGTCGAACGTGCGGCAGAATCGCTGGGTGCCCGCCTGGTCCTCGCCCCCGTCGCCGTCATCGACGGCACTCCCCGCCATGATCCGGCTGCCCTGGGCGCCGCGCTGGTGCCTGTCCTGGGCGCCGATCGTTAGACACGTACGTAATCTCCGGCGACACGCCGGAACAGGTCCGTGAGGGGACGCACAATGGCGATGACGGCTGCGGTCAAGGACGAGCTGAGTCGGGTCGACGTGCCCAAGCCCTGCTGTCGGCGGGCGGAGATGGCGGCGCTGCTGCGCTTCGCCGGCGGGCTGCACATCGTCTCCGGCCGGGTGGTGGTGGAGGCTGAGCTGGACACCGGCGCGGTGGCGCGTCGGTTGCGCCGGGAGATCGCCGAGGTCTACGGCTACCCCAGCGAGATCCACGTGCTGGCGTCCGGTGGGCTGCGCAAGGGCAGCCACTTCATCGTCCGCGTGGTCAAGGACGGTGAGGCGCTCGCACGGCAGACCGGCCTGCTGGACGTGCGCGGCCGGCCGGTGCGCGGGCTCCCTCCGCACGTGGTGGCGGCCAACGTCTGCTGCGCGGTCTCGGCATGGCGGGGCGCGTTCATGGCGCACGGCTCGCTCACCGAGCCCGGCCGCTCCAGCGCGCTGGAGATCACCTGCCCGGGGCCGGAGTCGGCGCTGGCGCTGGTCGGCGCGGCCCGGCGGATCGGCATCACCGCGAAGAACCGGGAGGTGCGCGGGGTGGACCGGGTGGTGGTCAAGGACGGCGACGCGATCGCGGCGCTGCTCACCCGCATCGGCGCGCACTCCAGCGTGCTGGCCTGGGAGGAGCGCCGGGTCCGCCGCGAGGTGCGGGCCACCGCCAACCGGCTGGCCAACTTCGACGACGCCAATCTGCGCCGCTCGGCGCGCGCCGCCGTCGCCGCCGCCGCCCGGGTGACCCGGGCGCTGGAGATCCTGGCCGAGGAGGCGCCCAACCACCTGACCGACGCCGGGCGGCTGCGCCTGGAGCACCGGCAGGCGTCGCTGGAGGAGCTGGGCGCGCTGGCCGAGCCTCCGCTGACCAAGGACGCCATCGCCGGACGGATCCGCCGTCTGCTCGCGCTGGCCGACAAGCGGGCCCGGGACCTCGGCATCCCGGATACCGAAGCGGCCGTCACGCCCGACATGCTCGTGGTCTGATAGGACGGTGGGGCCGTACGGTGCGCCGGGAGCACGACCCGGCGCGGCGTGGTCTCACGCGCTCGGATAAGGTCGCTGAGTACGGCAAGGGGGCCGACACGGGCACTCCTCGTCGTGCTTACCGCCTCGGGCGGTCAGGTCCTCAGACCGCGGCGGGGTGCCGAGACGAACCGTCAACGGCCGGCTCCAACGGTCGGCGCACACCACTCCGCCGGCCCGTTGTCTGAAGCCGGCAGACCAGAACGCGAGGAGATGGGACCTGTGACCATCCGGGTTGGCATCAACGGCTTCGGCCGAATCGGCCGGAACTTCTTCCGGGCAGTGCTGGCGTCCGACGCCGACATCGAGGTCGTGGCGGTGAACGACCTGACCGACAACGGCACGCTCGCCCACCTGCTCAAGTACGACAGCATCCTCGGTCGCCTGCCGTTCGAGGTCAAGGCCACCGCCGACGAGATCACCGTCGGTGGCAAGACCATCAAGGCGTACGCCGAGAAGGACCCGGCGGCGCTGCCGTGGGGTGAGGTCGGCGCGGACGTCGTCATCGAGTCGACCGGCTTCTTCACCGACGCCACCAAGGCCAAGGCGCACGTCGACGGCGGCGCCAAGAAGGTCATCATCTCCGCTCCGGCGAAGAACGAGGACGTCACCGTCGTCATGGGTGTCAACCACGACACCTACGACCCGGCGAAGCACACCATCATCTCCAACGCCTCGTGCACCACCAACTGCCTCGCGCCGATGGCGAAGGTCCTGCACGACACGTTCGGCATCCAGCACGGTCTGATGACGACGATCCACGCGTACACCCAGGACCAGAACCTGCAGGACGCCCCGCACTCCGACCTGCGCCGCGCCCGGGCCGCCGCGCTGAACATCGTGCCGACCTCGACCGGCGCCGCGAAGGCCATCGGCCTGGTGCTGCCGGACCTGAAGGGCAAGCTCGACGGGTACGCGCTGCGGGTGCCGATCCCGACCGGCTCGGTCACCGACCTCACCGTCACCGTGGGTCGTGAGACCACCGTGGACGAGGTCAACGCCGCGCTGAAGGCCGCCGCGGACGGCCCGCTCAAGGGCATCCTCGTCTACAACGAGGACCCGATCGTCTCCACCGACATCGTCACCGACCCGGCGTCGTGCATCTTCGACGCGCCGCTGACCAAGGTCGTCGGCAACCAGGTCAAGGTCGTCGGCTGGTACGACAACGAGTGGGGCTACTCCAACCGCCTGGTCGACCTGGTCAAGCTGGTCGGTTCGTCGCTGTGAGCATCCGGACCCTCGACGACCTGCTCGCCGAGGGGGTGTCGGGTCGGCGCGTGCTGGTGCGCGCCGACCTGAACGTCCCGCTCGACAAGCAGACCGGTGCGATCACTGATGACGGACGCATCCGCGCGGTGCTGCCGACGCTCGGCGCGCTGGTCGAGGCCGGCGCGAAGGTGGTCGTCTGCTCGCACCTGGGCCGCCCGAAGGGCACGCCGGACCCGCAGTTCAGCCTGAGCCCGGTCGCCGGGCGGCTCGGTGAGCTGCTCGGCGCTCCGGTGCACTTCGCCACCGACACGGTCGGCGACTCGGCCCGCTCCACCGTCGCGGGCCTGGCCGACGGCCAGGTCGCCCTGCTGGAGAACCTGCGCTTCAACGCCGGTGAGACCAGCAAGGACGAGGCCGAGCGGGGCGCCTTCGCCGACCAGCTCGCCGCGTTCGGCGACGCGTACGTCGACGACGCGTTCGGCGCCGTGCACCGCAAGCACGCCAGCGTGTACGACGTGCCGGCGCGGCTGCCGCACGTGGCCGGCCGGCTGGTGCTGCGCGAGGTCGAGGTGCTCGGCAAGCTGGCCGGCGACCCGGAGCGCCCGTACGTCGTGGTGCTGGGTGGTTCCAAGGTCTCCGACAAGCTGGCGGTGATCGAGGCGCTGCTGCCGAAGGTCGACCGGCTGCTCATCGGCGGCGGGATGTGCTTCACGTTCCTCAAGGCCCAGGGCCACGAGGTGGGCACCTCGCTGCTGGAGGAGGAGATGGTGGAGACCTGCCGCAACCTCCTGGAGCGCTCCGAGGGCAAGATCATGCTGCCGGTCGACGTGGTGGCCGCGACCGCCTTCTCCCCGGACGCCGATCACGACGTCTTCCCGGCGGACGGCATCCCGAGCCACCGGATCGGGCTGGACATCGGCCCGGAAACGGTCGCCGGCTTCGCCGCCGCCCTGAAGACCTCCGCGTGTGGAGATCCCGGAAACGCGCGGACGATCTTCTGGAACGGGCCGATGGGCGTGTTCGAGATGGCGCCCTTCGCCGCGGGCACCCGGGGCGTCGCCGAGGCCATCGCCGATTCCGACGCGTTCAGCGTGGTCGGCGGCGGTGACTCGGCGGCCGCGATCCGGCTCCTCGGCCTGGATGAGAAGGCGTTCGGGCACATCTCCACCGGCGGTGGCGCCTCCCTGGAGTACCTGGAGGGCAAGACCCTCCCCGGCATCGCGGCCCTGGAGAACTGAGCATGGCGAGCACGACCCGCCGGCCGTTGATGGCCGGCAACTGGAAGATGAACCTCAACCACCTCGAGGCCAACCTGCTCGTGCAGAAGCTGGCCGCGAGCCTCACCGAGAAGCAGCTCACCGAGGTCGAGACGGTCGTGCTGCCGCCGTTCACCGCCCTGCGCACCGTGCAGACGGCGGTGGACGGCGACAAGCTGCTGATCGGCTACGGCGGGCAGGACCTCTCCCCGCACACGGCGGGCGCGTACACCGGGGACATCTCCGGCGTGATGCTCGCCAAGCTCGGCTGCACGTACGTGGTGGTCGGGCACTCCGAGCGGCGGGCCTACCACCACGAGGACGACGGGTTGGTCAACGCGAAGGTGAAGGCGGCGCTCACGCACGGCCTGACCCCGATCCTCTGCGTGGGGGAGGGGCTGGACATCCGCGAGCAGGGCACCCACGTGGCGCACTGCGCCGACCAGCTCGACGGGGGCCTCGCCGGGCTCACCGCCGAGCAGGTGCGCCAGGTCGTCATCGCGTACGAGCCGGTCTGGGCGATCGGCACCGGCAAGACCGCGACGCCCGAGGACGCCCAGGAGGTCTGCGGTGCGGTTCGCCAGCGGCTGGCGGAGCGCTTCGACGCCGAGACCGCCGACGCGGTTCGGATCCTCTACGGCGGGTCGGTCAAGGCGTCCAACGTCGCCTCGATCATGGCTCAGCCGGACGTGGACGGGGGCCTGGTGGGCGGCGCCAGCCTGGACGCCGAAGAATTCGCGCAGATCTGCCGGTTCCCCGAGCACATCGCTCGCTGATCGCTCGCTATCCTGGACACCGCCCGTCCACCGGCCGGTGCCACCGTGCCCGACCTGTCCGGGCGAGGATCGCTACGAGAGGACTCCCCCCAGCCATGCCGATCTGGTTCGCATACACGTTGATCGTGTTGCTGGTCATCACGAGCATCCTGCTCACCATGCTCATCCTGCTGCACCGCGGTAAGGGTGGCGGGTTGTCGAGCATGTTCGGCGGTGGCGTCAGCTCCAGCCTCGCCGGCTCCTCGGTGGCCGAGAAGAACCTGGACCGTTACACCGTTCTGGTGGGTGTCGTCTGGTTCGCGGCGATCGTCGGGCTGGGGCTCTGGCTCCGTCTCCAGTTGAACAGCGGCTCCTGAGCAGGCCCGCGAAGTCGTACAATCTGCGCGCGGTCCGTCACTCGACGGGCCGCGCGCAGTCTTTCTCCGCTGCACCGCGTCGCCCGCCGCCCATCCCCGACGGCGGCGGGTCCCCTCCGACGACAGGAGCGAGCAGCCGTGCCCAGTGGCAACGTCATCCGCGGCGCCCGCGTCGGGTCCGCACCCATGCGCCCGGACGAGCGGCACCAACCCGCACCCCGACAGGACGTCACCTACTGGTGTCGCAACGACCACCAGACCGACATCCGGATCGCGGCCGACGCCACGGCGCCGCCGCTGTGGGACTGCCCCCGCTGCGGGCTCCCCGCCGGTCTGGACGCGCAGAACCCGCCCGGACGGGTCCGCGCCGAGCCCTACAAGAGCCACCTGGCGTACGTGAAGGAGCGGCGTACCGCCGAGGAGGGCGAGGCGCTGCTGGCGGAGGCGCTCGCCGCGCTGCGCCGCCGCCGGGGCGAAAGTTAGGCAAGGGCCCCACGTCGGGGCCCTTCCCGTCGTTCAGCGCAGGCTACGCAGCCGGGCGGGCACGTCAGCGGCCGCCGCGCGGTCCAGCAGCCAGCGGGTACGGTCCACGCCGTGCACCCCGGCGGCCGGCAGCTGCACCGGGCCGGCGCCGGCCAGCGCCATGCCCACCGCACGTGCCTTGTCGGCGCCGCCGGCCACCAGCCAGACCTCCTCGGCGGTGTTGATCGCCGACAGGGTGAGCGTGGTCCGCACCGGCGGCGGCTTCGGGCTGCCCCGCACCGCGCTGACCGGCCGCGTCTCGTAGTGCACCGGGTGCCCGGGGAAGACCGACGCGACGTGCCCGTCCTCGCCGACACCCAGCATCAGCACGTCGAAGTGCGGCAGCGCGGCGTGCCCCGGCCGGGCGGCGCGGGCCAACTCGTCGGCGTACGCGGCGGCGGCCGCCTCGGGGTCGTTGCCGGCCGGGCCGTCGGAGGCCGGCATGGGATGCACCCGGGCCGGGTCCAGCGGCACCACGTCCAGCAGGGCGGCGCGGGCCTGGGTCTCGTTGCGCTCCGGGTCGCCGGCGGGCAGGAACCGCTCGTCACCCCACCACACGTCGACCCGGGACCAGTCCACCGCGTCGCGGGCCGGCAACTGCGCCACCGCCCGGTACACGGCCGCGGCGACGCGCCCACCGGTGAGCACGATCGCGGCCTCACCCCGGTCGGCCTGCGCGTCGAGCAGCTTCACCAGCAGCCGGGCCGCCACGGCCTGCGCCAGCAGGTCGGCGTCGGCGTGGACGGCGACACTCGCCTCACTCATGGGTTGTGCCTTCGTTTCCCGACCGCTGGGCGGTCGCTGTCGCGTCGTCTCCGGGCCGGTACGCCCAGAGGTGCTCCGGTGGAGGGCCGGAACCATCCCGGCCCTCCCGTTCGTCGTGCTGCGGACGTTCCGGCTCAGCTCTCGCCGCTCGTGCCGGTGTGCGCGGTGACCCCGGCCTCGGCGCGCTGGGCCGTGGCCGGATCCTTCCAGACGTGCACCCGCTGCGGGGGGCGCTGTTCCAGACCCCGCAGCCCGGCGGTCGCGCCCAGCGCCTCCGCGTACACCTGGTCCGCGTCCAGCCGGCGCAGTTCCTCGGCCAACTCGTCGCCGAGCGGCCGACGGACCAGCGGCAGGGCCCGGTCGTCCTGACCGGTCCGCCGGAACACCGCCAGGCTGTCCTCGCGGGTCAGCGTCAGGCGGTCGCCGTTGGCGCAGGTCAACTGCACCTCCCGCATCCGGGGGAACTCGTTGGTGTCGACCCGGCGCGGGGTGATGCCCAGCCGGCTGGACAGCCAGCCGACCATCAGCGCCGCCGTCGGGTCGGTGGGCGGCGCGACGACGGTCGCCTCGGTGACCTTCGCCTCGGTGGTGTCGAACGCCCCGGCGACCAGGGTCCGCCACGGGGTGATCCGGGTCCACGCCAGGTCGGTGTCACCCGGGGCGTAGTCCCGGGCGCGCTGCCGCAGCGCCTCCACCGGGTCCGTGGCCTGCGCCGTGTCGGTGATCCTCCGGTCGGCGACCACCCCGAGGAAGTCGGTGGCGATCTCCGCCGGCGGTTCGCCGTGCCACCAGGTGACCACCGGCACGTCCGGCACCAGCAGCGGCATCACCACCGACTCCGCGTGCAGGGCGAGCCGCCCGTACAACCGGGTGACCACCGCCTCGCAGGGGCCGAGTCGGCCACCGACCACGATCTCCGCGTCCAGTCGGTTGCGTTCCCGCTCGATGTCGGAGCGGACCACGACCACCAGCCGGCACGGGTGGGCGGCGGCGGCGATGGTCGCCGCCGCCTCCGCCTCGCGGACCCGCTTCTCGTCCACCACCACGATGAGGGTGAGCGCCATGCCGCTGGCCACACCACCGGCGCTGCGCCGCTCGGCAGCCAGCGCCTTGACCACCTCGTTGCCGGTGGTGTCCCACAGCCCGATCATGCTCTTCTCCAAGCGCGGCCCTCGCGGGCCAGCATCTCGTCGGCCGCCCGCGGCCCCCACTCGCCGGCGCGGTACGGCTCCGGCGTGGTGCCCTCCCAGGCGTGCTCCAGCGGGTCGATCACCTGCCAGCTCTGCTCGACCTCGGCCGCGTCCGGGAACAGGGTGCGGTCCCCGATCAGCACGTCCAGCACCAGCCGCTCGTACGCCTCCGGGCTGGACTCCGTGAACGCCTCGCCGTACTGGAAGTCCATCGCGATGTCGCGGACTTCCATGGTGGTGCCCGGCACCTTCGAGCCGAACTTGAGCACCACGCCCTCGTCCGGCTGCACCCGGATGACGAGCTGGTTGTTGCCCAGCGACTCCATGTCGGCGTCGTTGAACGGCAGGTGCGGCGCCTTCTTGAACATGATGGCGACCTCGGTGACCCGCCGGGGCAGCCGCTTGCCGGCCCGGATGTAGAACGGCACCTCGGCCCAGCGCCGGTTCTGGATGCCGAGCCGCACCGCCACGTACGTCTCCGTCGTGGAGTCGGGGGGTACGCCCTGCTCCTCCCGGTAACCGACCGCGCGTTCGCCGCCGACCCAGCCGGGCAGGTACTGGCCGCGGACGGTGTCCCGGGCGACGTCCTTCGGCAGGGTGATGGCCTTGAGCACCTTCAGCTTCTCGGCGCGGATCTCGTCGGCGTCGAAGCTCGTCGGCTCCTCCATGGCCACCAGCGCCAGGAGTTGGAGCAGGTGGTTCTGCAGCACGTCACGGGCGGTGCCGACGGTGTCGTAGAAGCCGGCCCGGCTGCCGATGCCGACGTCCTCGGCCATGGTGATCTGCACCGAGTCGACGTACTTCGAGTTCCACAGCGGCTCGAACAGGTTGTTGGCGAACCGCAGGGCCAGGATGTTCTGGACGGTCTCCTTGCCCAGGTAGTGGTCGATCCGGAAGACGTCCTGGCGGGTGAACACGTCGTCGACGAGGTCGTTGAGCGCCTTCGCCGACGGCAGGTCGTTACCGAACGGCTTCTCCACCACCACCCGGCGCCAACCGCCGGACTTCTCGTTGTCGGCCATCCCGGTGCGGGCCAGTTGCTTGAGCACGACGGGGAACGCGGCCGGGGGGATGGAGAAGTAGAACGCCGCGTTGCCGGCGATGCCGTGACTCTGCCGCAGGTCGTCCAGCGTCGAGGCGAGCTGGTCGAAGGCCGCGTCGTCGTCGAACGACCCGCCGACGAACTTGATGTTGCCGGCCAGTCGCGCCCACACCTCGTCCCGCCACGGGGTACGGGCGTGCTTCTTCGCCGCCTCGCACGCGAGGGTCTCGAAGTCGCCGTCACCCCAGTCGCGGCGGGCGAAGCCGAGCACCACGAAACCGGGCGGCAGCAGGCCCCGGTTCGCCAGGTCGTAGACCGCCGGGAGCAGCTTCTTGCGGGCCAGGTCGCCGGTCACCCCGAAGATCACCAGAGCGCACGGCTCGGGGATCCGGGGCAACCGGCGGTCCTGCGGGTCGCGTAGCGGGTTCGTCGAGCCACCTTCGGTTCGCGCCTCCGGGGCTCGCAACCCCGGTTCACTCCTCGCGCTCACGGTGCTCCCTCGCTTCCGCTTCTGTCACAGCGTCCATCCTCACGCCCGCAGCTCACCGGCCGCGTCGAGTAGTTGGGCGACGCCGGTTGCCCGGTCGGTCAGGTGCAGCCGCAGCAGCGGCCGCTTCCGACCCGCGAGGGCCTGCCGGTCGCCGGCGGCCTGTGCCGCCTGCAACTCACCGAAGGTGTACGGCTTGCCCGGCACCGCCAGGTCCTCGGTGACCGCGCCGGTCACCTGCAGGAAGCTGCCCACCTGCGGGCCGCCCTTGTGGTACTGGCCGGTGGAGTGCAGGAACCGCGGCCCCCAGCCGAAGGTGACCGGCCGACCGGACGCGCCGGCCAGCAGCGGCCGCAGCCGGGCCGCGTCGGCGTCGGCGAAGCGGTCCAGGTACGCCATGACGGCCAGGTAACCGTCGTCGCCGAGACCGTCGAGCAGCCAGCGCAGCACGCCGGCCAGGTCACCGGGCGCGCCCTGCGGCGCGTACACCTCGATCGCGCCCTCGGTGAACGACGGCGTCTCCGCCGGCAGGCCCGAGGCCAGGATCTTGTTGGTGTTCTCCTTGGACTCGGTGACGTTCGGCTGGTTGAACGGGTCGATGCCGAGCACCACGCCGGCCACCGCGGTGGCGTACTCCCAGGCCAGGAACTGCGCGCCGAGCGGGCCGTTGACGGCCACGTCCGGGTCGGCGCCGCCGCCCGGCACGTCACCGGGGGCCAGCGCGCCGCCGTAGCTGACGGTCAGCACGTCCGGCCCGGTGGCGCCGGGGCTCTGCGGGGACTCGACCACGACGGGCAGGATGCCCACTCCGGCCTTGCCGGTCGACTCGGCGATCAACTGCTCGGCCCAGTCACCCAGGCCGTCGATGCCGGTGCCGTCGGACACCAGGGCGACCTTGTCGCGGGCCAGCGTGGCCGCGGCACCCAACGCGGCGCCCAGCGCCAGCGCCGGGTTGTCGCGGTCGGAGCCGAGCGACTCGGCCAACGCGTCGGCCTGGTCGATCAGCTCGGCGACCTCGACACCGGCCAGCGCGGACGGCACCAGCCCGAACGCGGTCAGCGCCGAGTACCGGCCGCCCACGTTCGGGTCGGCGAGCACGGTGAACGCGCCCATCTCGGCCGCGGTGGCCTCCAGCGGCGAACCCGGGTCGGTGACGATGACGAAGTGCCGGCCGGCCTCCGCCTCGGTCATCCCGGCGTCCAGGAACGCCTGCCAGTAGGCGCGACGGTGGCTGTCGGTCTCCACCGTCGAGCCGGACTTGCTGGCGACGACCACCACGGTGCGCTCCAGCCGGTCACCCAGGGCCGCCCGGACCTGGCCCGGGTCGGTGGTGTCCAGCACGGTCAACGGCCGGCCCAGGGTCCGCGTGATCACCTCGGGGGCGAGCGACGAGCCGCCCATACCGGCGAGCACCACGTGGTCCAGGTCGGCCAGCTCCGCGGTCAGCTCGGCGAGCTGCACCAGCAGCTCCCGGCTGCGCCGGTGGGTGTCCACCCAGCCGAGCCGGACCTTCGCCTCGGCCTCGGCGTCCGGGCCCCACAGGCTTGCGTCCTTGGCGGCCAGCCTGCCGGGGACGCCGGCCTTGACCAGCGCCTCCCGGGTCGAGGCGGGCGCGGACTTGTCGACCGCGTCCGCGCCGTACACAGCGAGCCCGGCGGCTGCCTCCACCGGCCCTGCAAGAAGATCGCTCATGCCGCCACTCCGCTTCGCTGCGTGCCGATTCGCTCGCTCACGCGCCACCCGCCTTCGCGGCGGCGTTCGCGTTGCCCTTGGCCGCCTTGTTCGGAGCACCCTTGCCGCTGCCGGCCGCCTCCAGCGACTTGCGGACGCCGTCGAGCAGCTCCTGCCAGCTCGCCTCGAACTTCTCCACGCCCTCGCGCTCCAGGGTGGCGATCACGTCGGCCATGTCCACCCCGACCGACTCCAGGTCCGCGAAGACCTTCCGGGCCGCGTCGTAGGCGCCGGTGATGGTGTCGCCGCGCGTCTCGCCGTGATCGGCGTACGCGTGGATGACCGACTCCGGCATGGTGTTGACCGTGCCGGGGGCGATCAGCTCCTCGACGTAGATCACGTCCCGGTAGTCCGGGTTCTTCGTCGAGGTGGAGGCCCACAGCGGCCGCTGCGGGTGCGCTCCGGCGGCCTCGAGCGCCTTCCAGCGGTCCGAGGAGAAGACCTCGGTGTAGCGCTCGTACGCCAGCTGGGCGTTGGCGATCGCGGCCTTGCCCTTCAGCGCCTTGGCCTGGTCGGAGCCGATCTTCTCCAGTCGCTTGTCGACCTCGGAGTCGACGCGGGAGACGAAGAACGACGCGACGGAGCCGATCTTCGACAGGTCGTGCCCGTTGGCCTTGGCCTGCTCCAGACCGGTCAGGAAAGCCTCCATGACCGCCGAGTAGCGGTCCAGACCGAAGATCAGCGTCACGTTGACGCTGATCCCCTCGGCGAGCGTGTCGGTGATCGCCGACAGGCCCTCCTCGGTGGCCGGGATCTTGATGAAGAGGTTGGGCCGGTCGACCAGCCACCACAGCGCCTTGGCCTCGGCGACCGTCTTGTCCGCGTCGTGCGCGCTGCGCGGGTCCACCTCGATCGAGACCCGGCCGTCCACGCCTGCGCTGCCGTCGTACGACGGGCGCATCACGTCGCAGGCCCACCGTACGTCGTACGTGGTGAGCATCCGTACGGCCTCTTCCACGTCCACGCCACGGATGGCCAGGTCGCGCAACTGCCAGTTGTACTCGTCGGCGTCGCTCAACGCCTTCGCGAAGATCGTCGGGTTGGTGGTGACGCCCGCGACGTGCTTCTCACGGCGGAGCTTGTCCAGCCCGCCGGAGCTCAAACGTACCCGGGAAAGATCATCGAGCCACACCGCCACACCCGCGGCGGTGAGCTCATTCAGCTTGTCCGTCATGCCGTCCACGCTCCCTCAGTTGCCGGTCGTGAAACCGGTGATGTCGCCCACCCGGGCCAGCGAGGCGTGTGCCGCCGCCACGATCCGGTCGGGGGTGAACCCGAACTGCTCGAAGAGCACGGTGTGCGGGGCGCTCGCCCCGTAGTGCTCCAGGCTGACGCTCTCGCCGAGGTCACCGACGATGCCGCGCCAGGACATGGCGATCCCGGCCTCCACGCTCACCCGTGCCTTTACCCCACGCGGGAGCACCGACTCCCGGTATGCCTCATCCTGCTCGTAGAACCACTCCTGGCAGGGCATCGAGACGACCCGGGTCGGCGTGCCGTCGGCCTCCAGCCGCTCCCGGGCGGTCAGGGCGAGCTGCACCTCGGAGCCGGTGCCGACGATGATCACCTGGGGCTTGCCGTTGGACGCCTCGGCCAGCACGTAGCCACCCTTGGCCACGCCGGCCACGTCACCCAGGACATCCCGGTCCAGGGTCGGCAGCGGCTGGCGGCTCAGCGCCAGCGCGGTCGGCCGGTCGGTGTGCTCCAGCGCCTGCCGCCAGGCCCACGCCGTCTCGTTCGCGTCCGCCGGGCGGACCACGTCCAGGCCCGGGATGGCGCGCAGCGCGGTCAGGTGCTCCACCGGCTGGTGGGTCGGGCCGTCCTCGCCCAGGCCGATCGAGTCGTGCGTCCAGACGTACGTCACCGGCAGCTTCATCAACGCGGCCAGCCGCACCGCCGGGCGCATGTAGTCGCTGAACACCAGGAACGTGCCGCCGTACGGGCGGGTGCCGCCGTGCAGCGCGATGCCGTTGAGGATGGCGCCCATGGCGTGCTCACGGATGCCGAAGTGCAGCGTCCGGCCGTACTCGTGGCCGGGGAAGTCCTTGGTGGCGTGCGCGGCCGGAATGAACGACGGCTCGCCCTTCATGGTGGTGTTGTTGCTCTCGGCCAGGTCGGCCGAACCGCCCCACAGCTCCGGCAGCACCGGCGCGAGCGCCTCGAGCACCTTGCCGGAGGCGGCCCGGGTGGCCACACCCTTGGCGTCGGCGGGGAAGACCGGCAGCGCCTTGGTCCAGCCGTCCGGCAGCACCCGGCCGGCCATCCGCTCGTAGAGCGCCGTGCGCTCCGGGTTCGCCTTCTTCCAGGCGTCGAACGCGGCGGTCCACTCCTGCTCGGCCTTGTCGCCGCGGCCCATCACCGTGCGGGCGTGGCCGAGCACCTCCTCGTCGACCTGGAAGGTCTGCTCCGGGTCGAAGCCGAGGATCCGCTTGGTGGCCTTCACCTCGTCGGCGCCGAGCGCCGAGCCGTGGATCTTGCCGGTGTTCTGCTTGTTGGGCGCGGGCCAGCCGATGATGGTGCGCAGCGCGATGAAGGAGGGACGACCGGTCTCCGCCTTGGCGGCCACCAGCGCGCGGTACAGCGCCTCGGCGTCCTCGTGGTAGTCACCCTGGTCGGCGTCACCGCTGCGCCAGTCGACGGTCTGCACGTGCCAGCCGTACGCCTCGTAGCGGGCCGCCACGTCCTCGCTCTTGGCGATGCGGGTGTCGTCCTCGATCGAGATCTCGTTGTCGTCGTAGATCACCGTGAGGTTGCCCAGCTGCTGGTGCCCGGCGAGGGCGCTGGCCTCGTGGCTGATGCCCTCCTCGATGTCACCGTCGGAGACGATGCACCAGATGTTGTGGTCGAAGACCGACCTGCCCGGCTCGGCCTCCGGGTCGAACAGGCCACGCTCGCGACGGGCCGCCATGGCCATGCCGACCGCGTTGCCCAGGCCCTGCCCGAGCGGGCCGGTGGTGGTCTCCACGCCCGGGGTGTGACCGTGCTCCGGGTGACCCGGGGTCTGCGAGCCCCACTGGCGCAGCGACTTCAGGTCGTTCAGGCTCAGCGGGTAGCCGGAGAGGAACAGCTGGATGTAGAGGCTCAGGCTGGAGTGCCCGGCGGAGAGCACGAACCGGTCCCGGCCGGGCCAGTTCGGGTCGGCCGGGTTGTGCCGCATGACCCGGTTGAAGAGGAGGTAGGCCGCGGGCGCCAGGCTCATCGCGGTGCCCGGGTGGCCGTTGCCGGATTTCTCGACGGCATCCATGGCCAGGACGCGGACGGTGTCGACAGCCCGGCGATCGAGGTCGGACCAGTTGAGTTCGGAGTGCTCGGGTCGGTTGGCAGCCACGATGGTTGTGCTCCTCGGCAGATGGGCGGAACCCTCACTGATGACCCTATCGAGCGCGACTAAACGTGCGCCCGGGGATCTCCGCATGGTGTGCAGTACGTGACTCTGCGCCCAGACGTTCAACCCGGTGGTGTGACGGCCCGCACCGTTGTCGGGTCGGCCGGGCAGCCAAAACGACAACGCGTAGTGTGTGGGTCGGTGTGCGGCCCCCGAGCGGGCGCGGCCGACTCGATCTCCCCGTGCCGATGCCGGAAGGTGGCAATCCGTGAGCATGATCACCGAGCGCCCCGCGAGCAACCCCACCGGGCAGCCCCCGGTACGGGCGGCCAAGGGTCCGGTGGCGCGGCGGGACGTGCGCGCGATCGTGTCGGCGTACGTGGCGCTCACCAAGCCGCGCATCGTCGAGTTGCTGCTGGTCACCACCGTCCCGGCGATGATGCTCGCCGACGGCGGACTGCCGTCGCTGTGGCTGATGGCCGTGGTGCTCATCGGTGGCTCGCTCGCCGCGGGGGCGGCCAGCGTGCTCAACTGCTACATCGACCGGGACATCGACCAGTTGATGCGGCGGACCAAGCGGCGTCCGCTGCCGGCGCACACGGTGTCGCCGCGCAGCGCGCTCGTCTTCGGTCTGGTGCTGGCGGCGATCTCGATCGTTCTGATGGCGGCGTTCACCAACCTGCTCGCCGCCGGGCTGACGCTCGCCGCGATCGTCTACTACGACGTCGTCTACACGCTCTGGCTCAAGCGCTCCACCTCGACGAACACGTTCTGGGGTGGCGCCTGCGGTGCCGCTCCGGTGCTGATCGGGTGGGCGGCGGTCACCGGCGGGCTCGCCCCGGCGGCCTGGGGCCTGTTCGCGGTGGTCTTCTTCTGGCAGATGCCGCACTTCTACCCGCTCGCGATGAAGTACAAGGACGACTACGCCCGCGCCGGCATCCCGATGCTGCCCGTGGTGGCCTCCACCCGCCGGGTGAACGCCGAGATCCTGATCTTCGCGTGGCTCACCGTGCTCACCTCCCTCGCGGTCTGGCCGCTGGGCCTCAGCGCGATCTACGGCGTACCGACGCTGGTGGTGGGCGCGATCTTCCTGGTCGAGGCGCACCGGCTCTGCCGGCGGGCGACCCGCGGCGAGGCGGTCAAGCCGATGCGGCTGTTCCACTGGTCGACGACGTACCTGACCATCGTCTTCGTGGCCGTCGCGCTCGACGCGCTGATCTGACCCGCGTCGCGGGACGTCCCACGACGCTGCGGAAATCCGCAGACTAATCATGGTCGTGGATGAGTTGTCCGGGTTTAATGTCACATGAGAGTAACTTTCGGCATGAGTCGGATCGACTCAACCTGCGGGCACTGGACCCTGATTTGCCCGAGTGGTTAGTGCGGGAAAGTCCGGATATAACCGGACAGGAAGCCGGTGGCCTTCCTGAAACCTAGAGGTAATTGGCATCACAAAAGGTTCATGGTTCTCGCACGCGTGAGTGCAACTCTGCTTAGGCTTCGCGTCATGGCAGATGGTTCCGATACGACGCTGACGGCCGAGCAGACCGCCGGCGAGCAGGCCCCGCACGGCCTGGTCGCGGGCCTCCGGTCGTTCGCCGCCGGGCACGGCGGCGCGAAGGCCGTCATCGAGTACGTCGGTAAGCGCGGCGCACGGATCGTCCTCGTGGGTGCCGATGGTGAGTGGGGCGACCAGTTCGCCGAGGACACCGTCACCGCCCGGGAGGCGTGCGCCAAGGCGGGAGTCACCGTCGAGAACGCCTGGGAGCGTGAACTGATGGACCAGATGCGACCGAGCAACGACCTCTGGCGGTCGATGGCCCGGCGCACGATGGCCCGTTGAGATAGAGAGCTGAATTGACCAACCAACACCAGTCGACCCGGGGGGAACCCCGGGTCGCTCTCGTCACCTGCACCGATCTGGTCGACCTCGACCCAGACGACCGCCTCGTCCTCGACCCGCTCACCGCCCGGGGGATCGCCGCCGAGGCGGTCGTCTGGGACGACCCCGACGCCGACTGGTCCTCGTACGACCTCGTCGTGCTCCGCTCACCGTGGGACTACGCCCTGCGCCGCGACGAGTTCGTCGCCTGGGCCGCGTCGGTGCCCACCCTGGTCAACCCGGCCGACGTGGTGCGGTGGAACACCGACAAGCGCTACCTGGCCGAGCTGAGCGCCGCCGGGGTGCCGACCGTGCCGACGTCCTGGGTCGAGCCGGGCGAGAGCTGGTCGCCGCCCGCCGAGACGGGCGAGTACGTGCTCAAGCCCTCGGTCAGCGCCGGCAGTCAGGACACCGGCCGGTACGACCTGGCCGACCCGGAGCACCGCGACCTGGCTCACGCCCACGTACGCCGCCTCTCCACCGCCGGCCGGACGACCATGGTCCAGCCGTACCTGAGCGCCGTCGACAGCGAGGGCGAGACCGCACTGCTCTTCCTGGCCGGCCCGGACGGGCTCGCGTACAGCCACGCCATCCGCAAGGGTCCGATGCTGACCGGCCCGGATCTCGGCCCGGACGGCCTCTACAAGGCCGAGGAGATCAGGCCCCGCGCCCCGCGGCCCGAGCAGTTGGCGGTCGCCGAGCGGACCCTCGCGGCGGTGCCCGGTGGCACGCGTCAACTGCTCTACGCCCGGGTCGACCTGATCCCCGGCCCGGACGGCGACCCGGTCCTGGTGGAACTGGAGCTGACCGAGCCGTCGCTCTTCATCGGGTACGCCGACGGCGCCCCCGACCGCCTCGCCACCGCGATCGCCACCCACCTGGCCCGCCGAGCCTGACCCGCCGAGCCTCCGCGCCGACGTCTGCGCACCATCATGGAAGTAGTGGCATCGGCGTGCTGGCGATGCCACTACTTCCTGGATCGAGCATGATCGTGACAAGCGCACCGCGACATCTCCGATGTCGCGCGGGCGCGGGGGTTCAGGCGGTGACCGGGACGGCTTCGGCCTCGGTCGCGGTGGCCTGCGGCGCCGGGGCGGCCGGGCGGCGTTCGCGGGTGGACCACTGCACGGCGAGGGCGGCCAGCAGCACCAGGCACGAGCCGAGCATGTGCGCGCCGACCAGGACCGCCGGCACCTGGGTGAAGTACTGCACGAAGCCGATGAGCCCCTGACCCAGCTCCACCGCGAGCAGGACGACGGCGGCCCGGGTGGCCCGGGCCGCGCCGACCGCGCGGAACGCGAAGATCAACGCCACCGACAGGCCGATCAGCAGGAAGACGCCGTCGGCGTGCACCTGGGAGATCGACTCCGGGTCCAGTCCGTTGCGGGCCGCGCCGTGGTCGCCGGCGTGCGGGCCGCTGCCGGTGACCCAGGTGCCGATCACCAGCACCGCGACGGTGACGCCCGTGGTGACCCGGGCCAACGTGCGCAGGGGCGAGGGCACCACGGCGACCGTCGGGGCGTCCGGTTCGTCGACCCGCCGCCAGAGGGCGTACGCGGCGGCGATCACCGCCATCGAGGCCAGGAAGTGCAGCCCGACCACCCACGGGTTGAGGTTGGTGAGCACCGTGATGCCACCGATCACCGCCTGGGCGGGAATGCCCAGGAAGACGGCGACGGCGAGGGTCAGCAGCCCGCGGCGGCGCGGCCGGTGTGCCAGGACGGCCAGCACGGTGGCCAGCGCGATCAGGCCAACCGCGAAGGTCAGCATCCGGTTGCTGAACTCGATCACCCCGTACACGCCCATCTCGGGCGTGGTGACGTACGAATCGTCGGTGCACCGGGGCCAGGTGGGGCAGCCGAGGCCCGAGGCGGTCAGCCGGACCGCCCCGCCGGTGACGACGATGCCGACGTTCGCGATGATCGAGGCGAGCGCGAGGCGGCGCAGCAGGAGACCGGAGACCGGACGGACGATGCGGTTCACGGCGCAAATCCTACGCACCGTAGTGATCGAGGTTCGTCCGACTCCGCAGGGTCGGTGGTTCGGATCACCGGGGCCCGGGTTTGCCACCCTCCGGGTAATTACGTAACGTTGGTGTTGTGAAAAACGCGGCGGCGCTCTCCGGGCACCAGCCGACGGCTGCCCAGGCCGTCGGCGCGTCCGCGTCCGCCCTCGTCGGGGCCTCGTCGTCCGCGCTGGGCGGCGCCGCGACAGAGATCTCCACCCGGGACCGCGTCACCCAGCTGCTGCTGGAGCGGGGCGCGACCACCGCCGCGCAGCTCGGTCTGGCGCTCGGCCTGAGCCCGGCGGCGATCCGCCGGCACCTGGACGCGATGCTCGCCGACGGTGACGTTGTCGCCCGCGAGCAGACGGTGCAGGGCAGCCGCGGTCGGGGGCGTCCGGCCAAGGTCTTCGTGCTGACCGAGGCGGCCCGGGTCCGCTGTGGCACACACCACTACGACAACATGGCCACCGCCGCGCTGCGCTGGATCGCCCGCAGCGGAGGCCCGGACGCGGTCGAGGCGTTCGCCACCGAGCAGGTGTCCGCGCTGGAGTCGCGCTGCCGCGCCGCCATGGAGGACGCCGGCGACGACCCCCTCGCGCGAGCTGAGGCACTCGCCGGAGCGCTCACCGCCGAGGGTTACGCTGCCAACGCGACCACGATCGCCTCCGGCGGCCAGCTCTGCCAGCACCACTGCCCGGTGGCGCACGTGGCCGCCGAGTTTCCCCAGCTGTGCGAGGCCGAGACCGCGGTGATCTCCCGTCTGGTCGGCACCCACGTACAACGCCTGGCCACCATCGCGCACGGCGACGGGGTGTGCACCACGCACATCCCGACCCAGCCGGGCCGCGCCCAATCCGGTAATCCCGTCACCACTGTGAGGACAGATAGATGACCGAGCAGATCGTCCAGCCCCTGACCCAGGAAGAGCAGCTCGCCGCCCTGGGTCGCTACGAGTACGGCTGGTCCGACCCGGACGCCGCCGGGGCGGTCGCCCAGCGCGGCATCAACGAGGCGGTGGTGCGGGACATCTCGGCCAAGAAGAACGAGCCGGCCTGGATGCTCGACCTGCGCCTCAAGGGTCTGCGGCTGTTCGGCCGCAAGCCGATGCCGGCCTGGGGCGCGGACCTCACCGGCATCGACTTCGACAACATCAAGTACTTCGTGCGGTCGACCGAGAAGCAGGCCACCAGCTGGGAGGACCTGCCCGAGGACATCAAGAACACCTACGACCGGCTGGGCATCCCGGAGGCGGAGAAGCAGCGGCTGGTCGCCGGTGTCGCGGCGCAGTACGAGTCCGAGGTCGTCTACCACAAGATCCGTGAGGACCTTGAGGAGCAGGGCGTCCTCTTCCTGGACACCGACACCGCGCTGCGCGAGCACGAGGACGTCTTCAAGGAGTACTTCGGCACGGTCATCCCGGTCGGCGACAACAAGTTCGCCGCTCTGAACACCTCCGTGTGGTCCGGCGGCTCGTTCATCTACGTGCCGAAGGGCGTGCGCGTGGACATCCCGCTGCAGGCCTACTTCCGGATCAACACGGAGAACATGGGCCAGTTCGAGCGGACGCTGATCATCGTCGACGAGGGCGCGTACGTGCACTACGTCGAGGGCTGCACCGCGCCGCTCTACTCCTCGGACTCGCTGCACAGCGCGGTCGTGGAGATCATCGTCAAGAAGAACGCGCGCTGCCGGTACACGACCATCCAGAACTGGTCGAACAACGTCTACAACCTGGTCACCAAGCGCGCCGTCTGCCACGAGGGTGCGACCATGGAGTGGGTCGACGGCAACATCGGCTCCAAGGTGACCATGAAGTACCCGGCGGTCTACATGACCGGCGAGCACGCCAAGGGCGAGGTGCTCTCGGTGGCGATGGCCGGCGAGGGCCAGCACCAGGACGCGGGCGCCAAGATGGTGCACGCCGCGCCGCACACCTCCTCGACGATCGTGTCGAAGTCGATCGCCCGTGGCGGCGGCCGCACCTCGTACCGCGGTCTGGTGCAGGTGCTGGAGGGCTCGCACCACAGCCGGAGCACGGTCAAGTGCGACGCGCTGCTGGTCGACACCATCTCGCGCTCGGACACCTACCCGTACGTCGACATCCGCGAGGACGACGTGTCGATGGGGCACGAGGCGACCGTCTCCAAGATCAGCGACGACCAGCTCTTCTACCTGATGAGCCGGGGCCTGAGCGAGGACGAGGCGATGGCCATGATCGTTCGTGGCTTCATCGAACCGATCGCCAAGGAACTCCCGATGGAGTACGCCCTGGAGCTGAACCGCCTGATCGAGCTTCAGATGGAGGGCGCGGTCGGCTGACGCCGCCGCCGCCCGGCCACGGACGGGCCCGGACCCGGTACGCCGGGTCCGGTCCAGCCCGCTTTGACCCTCCGATTCATGACAGACCAAGGAAGACATGACTACCCAGGCTTCCGCGCCGCCCAGCACCAAGTCGCAGGCGCTGCGCTCGTACGACGTCGCCGACTTCCCGGCCCTCACCGGCCTGGAGGAGGAGTGGCGTTTCACCCCGCTCAAGCGGCTGCGCGGCCTCAGCGGCGACGCCCAGGCCGGTGCCGGCACGGTCCGGCACGAGTACGGCGAGCTGCCCGAGGGCGTGGCCATCGAGCGCATCGGCACCGACGACCCGCGGGTGGGCAGCGTGCTCACCCCGGTCGACCGGGTCAGCGCGCTCGCGTACGGCGGCGCCGGGCAGGCGCTGCTGCTCTCGGTGGCGAGCGATGTCGTGGTGGGCGCCCCGGTGAGCGTGCGGGTGGTCGGCGACGGCGGCGAGGGTCTGGCCTTCGGGCACACCTTCGTCGAGGTGGGCCGATTCGCGGAGCTGACGCTGGTGCTGGAGCACGTCGGCTCGGCGACCCTGGCCGACAACGTCGAGGTGTCGGTGGGCGACGGGGCCAAGCTGACCCTGGTCACCGTGGCCGACTGGGCGCCGGACGCGGTGCAGGCGCAGCACCTCAAGTTCAAGCTCGGCCGGGACGCTCGGGTGACGCACGTGCAGGTGAGCCTGGGCGGTGACCTGGTGCGCCAGTTCACCAGCGTGGAGTACACCGGCCGGGGCGGCGAGGCCGAGCTGTACGGGGTCTACTTCGCCGACGGCGGCCAGCACCTGGAGCACCGCCAGCTGGTCGACCACTCCGTGCCGGACTGCCGCAGCTACGTCGGCTACCGGGGCGCCCTGCAGGGCGCGGACGCGCACACCGTCTGGGTGGGCGACGTGCTGATCCGGGCCGAGGCGACCGGCACCGACACGTACGAGATCAACCGGAACCTGCTGCTCACCGACGGCGCGCGGGCGGACTCCGTACCCAATCTGGAGATCGAGACCGGCGAGATCGCCGGCGCGGGCCACGCCAGCGCGACCGGCCGCTTCGACGACGAGCAGTTGTTCTACCTGATGGCCCGGGGTATCCCGGAGAGCGAAGCCCGCCGCCTGGTGGTCCGCGGCTTCTTCGCCGAGCTGATCAACAAGATCCCGGTGGAGTCGCTGCGCGAGCGCCTGGGCGACGCGATCGAGGCCCGGCTGGCCAAGGCGGGCGCTTGATGATCCGGATCTGCTCCACCGAGGACGTGCCGAAGGGCACCGCGATCAGCGCGGATGTCGACGGCACCCCGATCGCCCTGGTGCACGGCGAGGACGGCAACTTCTACGCCGCGTACGACGAGTGCTCGCACGCCTCCGTCGCCCTCTCCGAGGGTGAGGTCGACGGCTGCACGCTGGAGTGCTGGCTGCACGGCTCGCGCTTCGACCTGCGCACCGGCGCGCCGACCGGCCTGCCCGCCACCGAACCCGTCCCCGTCTACCCCGTCGAAGTCCGCGACGGCGACATCTACCTCAGCCTGACGCCGAGTAATGGAGTGACCCGATAATGAGCACCCTGGAGATCCGCGACCTGAAGGTGTCGGTCAAGCTGCCCGAGGGTGAGCTCAAGCCGATCCTGCATGGGGTAGACCTGGAGGTGAATTCCGGTCAAACTCACGCGATCATGGGCCCGAACGGCTCCGGCAAGTCCACCCTGGCGTACTCGATCGCCGGCCACCCCAAGTACGAGATCACCGGCGGCTCGGTGACCCTCGACGGCGAGGACGTGCTGGCCATGACGGTCGACGAGCGCGCCCGCGCCGGCCTCTTCCTGGCCATGCAGTACCCGGTCGAGGTGCCCGGCGTCTCGGTGGCCAACTTCTTGCGCACCGCGAAGACCGCCATCGACGGCGAGGCGCCCAAGCTGCGCACCTGGGGCGGCGAGCTGCGCGGCGCTATGGAGCGCCTCCAGATGGACCCGGCGTTCGCCCAGCGCAACGTCAACGAGGGCTTCTCCGGCGGTGAGAAGAAGCGGCACGAGATCGTCCAGCTCGAGCTGCTCAAGCCGAAGATCGCGATCCTCGACGAGACCGACTCCGGCCTCGACGTCGACGCGCTGCGCGTGGTCAGCGAGGGCGTCAACCGGGTCCGCGACACCGGTGACACCGGCGTGCTGCTGATCACCCACTACACGCGGATCCTGCGCTACATCAAGCCGGACTTCGTGCACGTCTTCGTGGCCGGCCGGATCGTCGAGCAGGGCGGCCCGGAGCTGGCCGACAAGCTCGAAGCCGAGGGCTACGAGCGGTACGCCGCCGGGGCCGGCACGGCCAAGGCCTGAGTGGGGAAGGCGCTGCCGAGATGACCAGCATCGCGATCCCCGAGGGGATGCCGCAGTACGACGACGTGCCGCGTTTCGACGTGGCCCGGGTACGCGCCGACTTCCCGATCCTCGATCGGGAGATCAACGGGCACCCGCTGGTCTACCTCGACAGCGCCAACACCTCGCACAAGCCCCGTCAGGTGCTCGACGTGCTCGACGAGCACTACGCGCGGCACAACGCCAACGTGTCGCGCTCGGTGCACACCCTGGGCACCGAGGCCACCGAGGCGTACGAGGGGGCGCGGGCCAAGATCGCCGCGTTCATTCACGCGCCGAGCGTCGACGAGGTGGTGTTCACCAAGAACTCCACCGAGGCGATCAACATCGTGGCGTACGCCTTCTCGAACGCCTCGCTGCGCCCGGACGGTGACCCCCGGTTCCGGCTCGGCCCCGGCGACGAGGTGGTGATCTCCGAGATGGAGCACCACTCGAACATCGTCCCGTGGCAGCTGCTGTGCGAGCGCACCGGCGCGACCCTGCGCTGGTTCCCGGTCACCGACCAGGGTCGGCTGGACGAGTCGGGCCTGGAGGACCTGGTCACCGAACGGACGAAGATCGTCTCGCTGGTGCACACGTCCAACATCCTCGGCACCGTCAACGCCACCTCCCGGATCACCGCGCGGGTCCGTGAGGTGGGCGCGCTGCTGCTGCTGGACTGCTCGCAGTCGGTGCCGCACCTGCCCATCGACGTGGTCGACCTGGACGCCGACTACATCGTCTTCACCGGGCACAAGATGTGTGGCCCGACCGGGATCGGCGTGCTCTGGGGCCGGGGTGAGCTGCTGGCAGCCATGCCACCGGTCTTCGGCGGCGGTTCGATGATCGAGACGGTCACCATGGCCCGCTCGACGTTCGCCGCGCCGCCGGCCCGCTTCGAGGCGGGCACCCCGCCGATCGCCGAGGCGGTCGCGCTCGGTGCGGCGGTCGACTACCTGACCGGCGTCGGGATGCGGGCCATCCAGTGGCACGAGAAGGAGCTGACGGCGTACGCGCTGGACGCTTTCGGCTCGGTGCCCGACCTGCGGATCTTCGGCCCGACCGTGCCGATCGGGCGCGGCGGCACCATCTCGTTCGCGCTGGGTGGCGTGCACCCGCACGACGTGGGTCAGGTGCTCGACTCGCTCGGCGTGCAGGTGCGGGTGGGCCACCACTGTGCCAAGCCGGTGTGCAGCCGGTTCGGCGTCCCGGCGATGACCCGGGCCTCGTTCTACCTCTACACCACCACCGAGGAGATCGACGCCCTGGTGGGCGGTCTGGAGCAGGTGCGGAAGGTGTTCGACTGATGGTGCAACTCGACCAGCTCTACCAGGAGATCATCCTGGACCACTACAAGCATCCGCACGGCCGTGGCCTGCGCGACGCCGACGATGCGGCCGACCAGGTCGCGGAAGCGCACCACGTCAACCCGACCTGCGGCGACGAGATCACCGTCCGGGTGGCCACCGACGGCGACGTGCTGCACGACATCTCGTACGACGGGATGGGCTGCTCGATCAGCCAGGCGTCGGCGAGCGTGTTGCACGAACTGCTGCGCGGTCGGGGCACCGGGGAAGCATTCGAGGTGCACGAGGCGTTCGTCGAGTTGATGTCCGGACGTGGCCAGGTCACGCCCGACGAGGACGTACTCGGTGACGGGGTGGCCTTCGCGGGCGTCGCCCGCTACCCCGCCCGGGTGAAGTGCGCGCTGCTGCCGTGGATGGCGTTCAAGGACGCCGCGGCACGCGCCGGCGTGGGCGCAAGCCCGGAGGTGAAGGCGTGAGCGAGCGTCAGCGAGCGATTTCCAGCAGCACTGTGGTGCCGGGTGGCATCACGAAGCGAACCGGAGGGACGGCATGAGCGAGAACACCGCTACCGCGGCGACGCCGGAGGCCGGTGACGCCACCGCGGCGCCGCAGACCGACGCCGTGACGACCGACGGAGCCGCGACGACCAACGCCGCTGCGACCGACGGCGCTGCGACCGACGGCGCTGCGGCCCCGGGTGCCGGCGACGCCGCCACCTCGGCGGGCGGCGTCAGCAAGGCCATGATCGCCGACATCGAGGAGGCGATGAAGGATGTCGTCGACCCCGAGTTGGGCATCAACGTGGTCGACCTGGGCCTGGTGTACGGGGTGCACGTCGACGACGAGAACGTCGCGACCCTGGACATGACGCTCACCTCGGCGGCCTGCCCGCTGACCGACGTGATCGAGGACCAGGCCCGGCAGGCGCTGACCACCGGCCCGGGCGGCGGCCTGGTCAACGACATCCGGATCAACTGGGTGTGGCTCCCGCCGTGGGGACCGGACAAGATCACCGACGAGGGTCGGGACCAGCTCCGTTCCCTGGGCTTCAACGTCTGACGCACCGATCCTCGAGGGCGCGGCACCCCCCCCGGTGCCGCGCCCGCCGTGCGTCGGGGGTTGGGTAGTGCACACGTCTGTACAGCAGTGAAA
>NZ_JBEXHY010000071.1:0-29186 GCF_040608295.1 Micromonospora sp. NPDC005197
CGCCGATCAGCGCGTTGAGCATGGTCACCCCAGCGGCCCCGACGTCGGTGGTCAGCCGATCCGGTCGGTCCAGGTCGTGTCCAGGATCAGCTGGTACGCGCTGATCCGCACCGGGGCCAGCGTCAGCAGCTCGTGGGCGAGCAACTCACCCGTCCTTGGGTCGAAGATCAGCAGAGACTGCTGGTCGTGTTCGCGGTCGTCGAAGGTGACCGCCACGCCAGCCCGGCCCGCGCGATCGGTCACCCGCCCCCGCCAGCGGAAACCGGGCACGTCGGCGAGTACCCGCAGCACTTCCGCCCGGGTCGCACGCGGCACGACGTACCGCGCGTAGAGCGTACTGACCTCCTTGCTCGCCGCACCCGGGCCGTACTCGACCTGGAGCAGTTCGCGCAACTGCGACGGGTCGGCCGGCGGTGGTGTGAGCTCCATGGGCGGCAGGGGGATCATCGCCCCCGGATTGCCGCCGACTGCTGGACCCGCTCCGAGTTTGCGCTGCCAGTAGGCACGAGACTCCTGGTCCGGGTACTGCGGCTCCAGCTGCGTGTTGATCTGGCTGCCGGTCCCGTCGGCGGCCTGCCAGACCTTCGACTCACCGGCGAACGCGACGTGGTGACGGCCATCGACTGAGGTCATCACTGGATCGCCCCACACCTTCGTGTGGTGGTACATGTAGCGACCGCCGTGCAGGTCGTACTCCGCGTCCTTGATCTTGCTGGCCAGCGCGCGCAGCTGCGGGCCGGCCGCCGGTGGGTCGGCGTCGAACTGGTACGCGACCGGCACGAGCACCGTTCCCACCGCGCCACCGGGCCCTCCCGGACTGTCCGGCTTGTGCTCATCGAACGGCTGGAGGACGGCCACCGCGCCGGCCGCCACCGCCAGCGTCCCGGCCGTCAGGACCAGCCGGCGAGTCGGGCGTACGCGACGAGGCCCGTCGTCCGGCTCGGTGGCGTCGGCCCGGTCGATCAGATCGCGCGCCGAGGCCGGCGGCGGTGCGACGGCGACGCTGCGCGCGGGGTCGGCCGGACCGAGGAGGGTACGGGTTCGCTCTGCTCCGAACATCACAGATCCTCTCGAGTGGTCGCCAGCACCGGACGCCGGGATGGAACCGGCCGGTCGGACATCGCTTCGCTGAGACGGCGGCGGGCGCGATGCAGACGGACCGCCGCGGTCGCGCGGGTGCAGCCGAGAACCTGGGCCGCTTCGGACACCGTCAACTCCTCCCAGCCGATCAGCCGGAGGATCTCCTGATCGAGATCGCCGAGGGTGGCCAGCGCGGCCCGAACGTCGGCGATCCCCACGCTCGTGTCGGCGCCGGACGAGTCGGCCACCCTCGCCAGCTCGGCGGCGGTGATCGGCACGACGTCGGGGGCGGTACGCCGGGAGCGCCACTGGTTCGCCAGCAGGCGGCGGGCCACCCCGTACAGCCAGGGCAGGCTGCGGTCCGGAACCTCGCCGCGACGACGCCACGCGACGACGAAGACCTCCTGAGCGAGCTCGGCCGACGCCTCGGAGTCGGCGAGCCGACGCAGGCCGTACCTGACGATGTGCGCGTAATCGGCGGCGTAGAGGCTGTTGAACCAGCCCTCGTCGCGTTTCTCCGGTGGACCCACCCGAACCCCCATTGCCTCGGCGACCCTCACCCTGGCTTGTGTCGCGGGAGGCCCGACGATTACCGCCCGGATCGCTTTCGTGGTCCCAGCGCCCTCTCCTGTCAGACCCATCGTGGACACTCCTGGCCGTGCATGTGGACGAGTTCTGGAGTGTCGTGGAGCGGGCACGAGCCGCGGCAGGCACAGCGGCGGACCAACCCCAACGCGACGGTCAGCCGAGCGCGGTCGCCGAGGCCCTGGTGGCGGAGCTGATGCGGCTCCCGCTGCCGCACATCGTCGCGTTCGACCAGGTGCTCGACGAGGTGGTGGACCAGGCCGACACCTGGGATGTCTGCGCCGGCATGCTGGATCATCGAGTACGGGTTCCTTTCCGACGACGGGTTCTCCGACTTCCAGGCCGGGCTTGTCGGTCTGGGCAGAAGAGCGTTCGAGTCGGTTGTGCGCGACCCCGACTCGCTCGCCGACCATCCCGCCGTGCGGCAGATAAGCGCTTCGGAAGGCCGCGACCTGTGGATCGGCGACGAGGCTCTCCAGTTCGCCGCGGAGACGGCGTACGAGCAGCTGACGGGTAACTCCGAGGCCTTCTGGGACGCCGTCGAGGCAACGCGATCTGCGACCCCGCCAGAGCCCAGCCCGGAGCCTGACGACGATCGCTGGGACCTTCGCGACGAGGACGAGTGGCGAAGGCGGCTGCCTCGGCTCCTCGAGCTGTTCCGCGCCCGCCGACTCGCGATGGAGTAGCCGGTCAGCTGCTGTGGCGCGCTCCCATGGAAAGGGACGACCCCCGTCGGGGGGAGACGGGGGTCGTCGACGGTTCGGCTCCGGGGGGGTCGAGCCGAACCACTCAGCGGTCACGGGGGGTGCAACCGCCGAGGGTCTGTCTGTTTCGGGGATGTGAGAACTCGTCGTGCGAACAAGTCTGCCTGAGCGGACCCGTCACGTCGAGTGGTGTTCACTCCACTCAGCGCGAAAATCTCCTCGCGGAGTGTGAGCGCGGTCACGCCGACCGGAGTTGGAGGCGCCCGCCCGCAGGTCCGAGGGGTGGCCTGACCCCGGGCACCCGCCGACGATAGACCATCCGGCTAGACTTTCGCGCCGTGGGCCGAAGTGCCGCTTTCTTCGATCTGGACAAGACCGTCATCGCCAAGTCGAGCGCCCTGGCGTTTGGTCGGCCGTTCTACCGGGACGGGCTGATCACCCGGCGTGACGTGGTCAAGTCGGCGTACGCGCAGCTGATGTTCCGGCTGGGCGGCACCGACGAGCAGACCATGGCCCGAACACGGGACTACCTGGCCGCGCTCTGCAAAGGCTGGCAGGTGGAACAGGTCCGCCAGATCGTCGCGGAGACGCTCCACGAGCTGATCAACCCTTATGTGTACGCCGAGGCTGCCGCTCTGATCGAGGAGCACCAGGCGGCCGGGCGGGACGTGGTGCTGGTCTCCGCGTCCGGCGAGGAGATGGTCCGGCCGATCGGCGAGCTGCTCGGGGTGACCGACGTGATCGCCACCCGGATGGCGGTGCGGGACGGCCGGTACAGCGGCGAGGTCGAGTTCTACGCGGCCGGTCCGAGCAAGGTCGAGGCGGTCGGCGAGTTGGCCACCGCGCGCGGCTACGACCTGGCCGACTCGTACGCCTACTCCGACTCGTACAGCGATCGTCCGCTTCTGGAGTGCGTGGGTCACCCGAGCGTGGTCAACCCGGACCGGCAGCTGCGCAAGCTGGCCTCGGAGAACGCCTGGCCGGTGCTGGAGTTCCGGCATCCGATCCCGCTGGGTCGCCGGCTGCGGGAGCGGCCGGGGGTTCCGGTGGCCGCGGCAGCTCTGGGGGTCAGCGTGGGCGTCGCCATCGGCATCGCCTGGTACGGGCGGCACCGTCGCACCCGCTCCACCGCCACCGCCTAACACCCCGCCGCACCCCGCTCTCCGGCCGATCATGGACTTGTGGTGGGCGCCTTCGACGCTTTCGCGACTCTTGCAAGGCACCACAACTCCATGATCGACGCCCTGAGGGCGGGCGGTGCTCAAGCGGCGGCGAGGATCTCGTCGCCGATGGTGGTGAGCTGGTCGGCACCGACCTCGACGGCCGCCATGTAGTGCCGTAGCCAGGAGCGCAGCCCGTCCGGGGTGCCGGTGGCGAACGCGCCGGCCGAGCCGACGTACTCGGGCTCCCGTTCCCGGTGACCGACGTCGACGCCGAGCAGGCCGCGCGGGTCGAGGCCGCTGGCGAGCAGCACCAGTCGGGCGGCACCGCGCGCCACGACGCCGGACGGCCCGGCGAACGGACGCAGGTTCAACAACTCTCCGTGTACGACGGCGGCGAACACCAGCGGGGAGACCTTCGTGCCGCCGGCCACCAGAGCGGCGAGCCCGTCGAGGCGGGCGGCGACCACCGGGTCGGGCACCGGTCGGCCCAGCTCGGCCTCCCCCACGATGTCGCGAGCGGCGAGGACGTGCAGCCGGGCGAGTGCCTGCCGGGGTGCCTTCGGCCAGAGTTCGCTCAGGCCGGGCAGCGCCCCGGCGACCCGCAGCGCCCCCTGGAGCACCGGGTCGGTGACGGTGCCGGCCCGGACCTCCTCACGCTCGTGGACGGCGCCTTCGAGCGCGGCGCTGGCCACCGCCGACCGAAGGCTGACCTCGGCCGCGACCTGGCCACCGTTGCGGCGCAGCGCGCGGTGCCCGAGCGCCTGGTCGAAGCGCTCACGGGCCCGGTCGACGGCAGCGGCGACGTCGGCGAGCGCGAGCAGCGGGGCGAGCGGGTCGGTGGTCATCTCGCCACGCTAGCGACCCGACCCGGCCCGGCGGGCCGCACCCACCCGCAACGCGACCCGGACCACCCGGCCGGCCCGCCGCCGGGCAAGGTCAACACGAGATCGGCGATATCGGGGTGTCCCACCGGTCCGGACACCCCGATATCGCCGAACCCGTGTCGATCAACGCCAGACGGGCCGGGCACAGCGCGGACGGGCAAGGCCCGCCGGCCCGCCCGGACGGGGGTCGGGCGCGGCGGGACGGGCAGGGCCGGCCGTCGGGCGCGCGGCGGGGGCCGCTCGGCGCGACGGGGTGGGCAGCGGTCGCCGGCCGGGGACCCCGCGACTACCCTCGTGCCCAGCGAGACGCAGGTCACCCCGAGGACGAGGAGTCACGGCATGAGCGAGGCATTGGCCAATCTGCTGAACGAGACGCGCCAGTTCCCCCCGCCGGCCGAACTCGCCGCGCACGCCAACGTCACCGTCGACGCGTACGCCGAGGCGCAGGCCGATCGGCTCGCCTTCTGGGCGAAGCAGGCCGACCGGCTGGCCTGGTCGAAGAAGTGGGACGAGGTGCTCGACTGGTCGAACCCGCCGTTCGCGAAGTGGTTCGTCGGTGGGCAGCTCAACGTGGCGTACAACTGTCTGGACCGGCACGTGGAGGCGGGCCGGGGTGACAAGGTGGCGATCCACTGGGAGGGCGAGCCGGGCGACACCCGCACTCTCACGTACGCCGACCTGCACGAGCTGACCTGCCGGGCGGCGAACGCGCTCACCGACCTGGGGGTCACGGCGGGCGACCGGGTGGCGATCTACCTGCCGATGATCCCGGAGGCGGCGGTCGCGATGCTGGCCTGCGCCCGGATCGGCGCGGCGCACAGCGTGGTCTTCGGCGGGTTCTCCGCCGACTCGTTGAGCAACCGCATCCAGGACGCCAGCGCCAAGGTGGTGATCACCGCGGACGGTGGTTACCGGCGGGGCAAGCCGTCGGCGTTGAAGCCGACCGTGGACGAGGCGGTGGCGAGCTGCCCGTCGGTGGAGCACGTGCTGGTGGTCCGCCGCACCGGTGAGGACGTGGCCTGGTCGGAGAAGGACCACTGGTGGCACGAGAAGGTCCAGACGGCGTCGGCCGAGCACACGGCGCAGCCGTTCGATGCCGAGCACCCGCTGTTCATTCTCTACACGAGCGGCACCACGGCCCGACCGAAGGGCATCCTGCACACCACTGGCGGCTACCTCACGCAGGCGTCGTACACCACGCACGCGGTCTTCGACCTGAAGCCGGAGACGGACGTCTACTGGTGCACCGCCGACATCGGCTGGGTCACCGGGCACTCCTACATCGTGTACGGCCCGCTCTCCAACGGCGCCACGCAGGTCATGTACGAGGGCACCCCGGACACCCCGCACAAGGGCCGGTTCTGGGAGATCGTCGACCGGTACAAGGTCAGCATTCTCTACACCGCGCCCACCCTGATCCGGACGATGATGAAGTGGGGCGAGGACATCCCCGCCGGCTTCGACCTGTCGTCGCTGCGGCTCCTGGGCAGCGTCGGTGAGCCGATCAACCCCGAGGCGTGGATGTGGTACAGGCAGCACGTCGGCGGGGGTGAGCTGCCCATCGTGGACACCTGGTGGCAGACCGAGACGGGCGCCATCATGATCTCCCCGCTGCCGGGGGTGACGGCGGCGAAGCCGGGTTCGGCGATGACTCCGTTGCCGGGCATCGTCGCCGACGTGGTGGACGACCAGGGCCAGTCGGTGCCGAACGGCGGGGGCGGCTACCTGGTGCTGCGCGAGCCGTGGCCGTCGATGCTGCGCACCATCTGGGGTGACGACAACCGGTTCATCGAGACGTACTGGTCGCGGTTCGAGGGGATGTACTTCGCCGGTGACGGGGCGAAGAAGGACGACGCCGGGCACATCTGGCTGCTCGGTCGGGTCGACGACGTGATGCTGGTGTCCGGGCACAACATCTCGACGACCGAGGTCGAGTCGGCGCTGGTGTCGCACCCGTCGGTGGCCGAGGCGGCGGTGGTGGGCGCGACCGACCCGACCACCGGCCAGGCGATCGTGGCGTTCGCCATCCCGCGGGGCAGCACGGACATCGTCGGCGAGGCGGGTGAGCAGCTCATCGCGGACCTGCGCAACCACGTGGCAAAGACGCTCGGCCCGATCGCCAAGCCGCGGCAGATCATGCTGGTGCCGGAGCTGCCGAAGACCCGTTCGGGCAAGATCATGCGTCGGTTGCTGCGGGACGTGGCCGAGAACCGGTCGCTCGGCGACGTGACCACGCTGCAGGACTCCTCGGTGATGGAGCTGATCTCCTCCGGGATGAGCGGCGCGAAGTCCGACGAGGACTGACGACAGGCGTACCCCATCGGTGGGTGACGGTCCGCACGGACCGTCACCCACCGTCATCTTTTGTGGAGGTACGACCACCGCGCGCCGCCGGCTGCGGTGGTTGGACGAATAACGCCTCCATCACGTTCCCGCCGTTCGGCGTGTTTCTCATTTAGTTTCACGGAGGTCGGCGGGCCTCGATGCGTTCCTGCGCGTCCGGAGTCGGCCGGCTTCCTCCGCCCATGCCCGAGAAACGGAGCGGCATGAACAGAAACTCCCATCCGGGGTCGCGTCGACGACTACTCGTCGCGCTGCCCGTCATCGCCCTCGCGGCCACCTCACTGACCGTGAGTGGAAGCGCGGCGGCGCAGCCGTCCACCACCCCCCGGGCGGTGATCGGGGCTGACGAGTACTACATCAACTACGCCGAGCCCGAGGTGCAGACGGACACCACCGGCCGTGAGGTCAAGGGCAAGGGTGGCGTCTACACCCCGGCCGTCGACGCCGCGCGTGCGTTCGACCAGAAGCACGCACGGGGCAACCCGGTGACCGCGCGCCAGCTCGCGCAGATCGAAGCCAAGTCGATCAAGACGGGTAAGAGCCCGCGGCAGATCAAGCAGTCGCCGACCACGCAGACGGCGAAGCTGCTGACGCTGCTTGTCGAGTTCAACGACAAGGCGAACGACGACTTCACGAACGTGATGGTCCCGAAGACGGTGTTCGAGGATCGGACCTGTGTCCCCGGCACCGTGCAGAACGGGCCGAAGCACAACACCATCCCGAACCCGGCGACGCTGCCGCACGAGGACAACAACTCGATGTGGGTGCCGGACTTCTCGCCGTCGCACTACGACAAGATGCTGTACAGCAAGAACGGCATCACCGAGCGGGTCCGCAAGGACCTGAAGGGCCCGGACGGCAAGAAGGGCATCGACCTCACCGGTCGCACGATGCACAACATGTACCTGGAGATGTCCAAGAACGCGTACACGGTCGCCGGGCAGGCCAGCCCGTGGATCACCGTGCCGCACTCCGAGGGCTGGTACGCGGCCAACCGCTGCACCCAGGACGAGAACGGCAACTGGGTCCCCGGCCGGGAGCAGTCGATGAACGGCCACCCGGACAACCCGGCTGGCGCGGGCAGGCTGGCGACCGACGCGATCGACGCGCTCGCCGCCAAGGACCCCAGCTTCCCGTGGGCCGAGTACGACAAGGAAGACCAGGCCGACCGCGACGGTGACGGCAACCTCTTCGAGCCCGACGGCGTGATCGACCACCTCGTGCTGGTGCACGCCGGCCAGGGCAAGTCGCGCGGCGGCGGCGACCAGGGCGTGTACGCCGTCTGGGCGCACTCCTCCTCGGTCCCGGGTGGCTACACCATCCCGGGCACCAGCCTGAAGGTGTCGAACTACATCGTGCAGCCGGAGGACGCCGGCGTGGGTGTCTTCGCCCACGAGTTCGGCCACGACCTCGGTCTGCCGGACCTCTACGACACCTCCGGCAACGCCGACTCCGACGTGGACTTCTGGGATCTGATGGCCTCGGGTTCGCACTCGGGTGAGATCTTCCAGGCGCTGCCCACGCACATGGGCATCTGGGACAAGTGGGTGCTCGGCTGGGCCGACCCGCTGACCATCCGCCCCGGCTCCAACCCGCGTGAGGTGAAGCTCGGGCAGACCTCGCGTACGCCGATCGACTCCGAGGACGGCATCAAGGTCGACCTGCCGGACAAGGTGACGGTCCTGGCCACGCCGCACAGCGGCACGAAGATGTGGCACAGCAACAACGACCAGAGCTGGGCCGACGTCAAGCTGAGCCGCTCGGTCGACGTGCCCAACGCCGCGGACGCCAAGTTCTGGATGTGGAACAACTACATCATCGAGGAGGACTGGGACTTCGGCTTCGTCGAGCTGTCGACCGACGGCGGTACGACCTGGTCCGAGCAGAAGGTGTACGCCGAGGGTGGCACGGTGGTCACCACGCCGGACAACTACCCGGACCCGAACGGCCGGATGAACGACTTCGGCGGCAAGAAGTACGGCCTGACCGGCAGCACCGACGGCTGGCGGCACGACTACGTCGACCTGTCGGCGTACGCGGGCAAGACCGTCCAGGTGCGACTGCGTCTCGCCACCGATGAGGCGTTCGAGGAGCGCAACTGGTTCGTCGACGACTTCTCGGTCACCGGCGGCGGCGCCACCACCTGGAGCGACGACGTCGAGGGCGGCGCCAACGGCTGGACGGCCACCGGCGGCACGTTCGTGGACACCACCGGCGCGGGCTGGAAGGTCTCCGGCGGCACCGAGGTGCACGCGCAGTACTACCTGGCCGAGTGGCGCAACTTCGACGGCTTCGACAAGGGCCTGAAGTACGCCTACGACACCATCTACTCGCACGAGGCGTGGAAGGTCGACCGGATCTCCTACAACGCGCCGGGCATGCTGGTGTGGTACCGGGACAGCGCGCTCGGCGACGTCAACCACGTCACCGGGCAGATGACCGCGCTGCCCAGCTACGGCGCGAAGGGCGGGCTGCTCATCGTGGACTCGCACTTCGACCCGTACCGGCGCACCGGTACGGCGGCCGAGAAGGACCCGTCGGTGACGGACAACCTGCCCAGCCGGCCGCAGTCGTCCAACGCGGCGTTCACGCTCCAGAAGACGTACCCCTTCACGGAGTGCCTGGAGGCGGCGGGCGAGCCGTACAGCGCGTACTGCACGAAGTTCAAGGCCCAGCCGCCGGTGAAGAGCTTCACCGACGCCAAGGGCTGGTACCCGGGCATCGAGATGCGTAACGGGGCTCCGTACGCGCGGGACAACGACGCCTCCGTGGTGGTGCCGTCGCGCGGTGGAGCGCCGTACACCACCCGGGTGACCAACCCGGACGGCAGCCCGGCGCCGGAGTTCTACGGCGTGACGCTGGGCGGCGGCGCGATCGTGCTCGGCACCGGTAACCCGGGCGACGCGGGCGTGCAGAACGGCGTCTCGTTGACCATCCGTAAGACCGCGCGGGACAACTCGTCCGCGACCATCTTCGTCACCCCGGCGAAGAAGTAAGGGTTTCGCGCAGCAACAACTGATGGTGGGGCCGGTGGCGGGAACGCTGCCGGCCCCACTGTCGTAACGGCTGATCTTATTGATCGAAATGCATCGCTGCGGACGTTGCCGACCAGTCCACCCTGATTCGCGTGCTGATGAACCGCAGGGGTGTGACGGTGAAAAGCGTTCCCAACAAAATCTTGCAACAAATCGACGCGCACATCTTCCCACCCGTCCCGGCAGTGTCTATGTTCACCATTGGTCCCACTAGTGGGATCGATCTATCACCGGCCCGTACCCCCGTTGGGCCGGTTCCCTCACACCGGAGGTACCACGTGCGCAAAGTCGCAGTGGGTCTGCTCGGGCTCTCACTGACGGCGACGGGGCTGGCGTTCGGACCGTCCGCCAGTGCCGCGCCGCAGCCGAAGTTGCCGACGGCCGCTCCGTCGGTCGCCGAGCCCGCCCTTGCCGACCACGACCTGCCGAACCCGCTGGAGGACAAGCGGCGAGCGCTGCGCCAGGAGGGCCTCAGCGAGGTCCTGTCCGGCAAGGCCAAGGCAGAGAAGATCAACGGCAGCACCGTCGTCAAGGTCGGTAAGACCCAGGCCGACGGGGCCTCCGCCCGCACCACCGGGGCGGGCACGGCCCAGACGGAAGACCAGTACGTCGAGCTCTCCCGTCAGCGGACCGACAAGATCTTCGTGATCCTCGCCGAGTTCGGCAACGAGCGGCACCCGGACTTCCCGGACAAGAACATCGACCCCAACACCGCGGGGCCGACCAAGTTCACCGGTCCGCTGCACAACGAGATCCCGGCGCCCAACCGGGCGGTGGACAACTCCACCGTCTGGCAGCCGGACTACAACGCCGACCACTACCGGCAGCTCTACTTCGGCACCAACCCGGGCGACGAGTCGCTGAAGCAGTACTACGAGGCCCAGTCCTCGGGTCGCTACAGCGTCGAGGGTGAGGTCACCGACTGGGTCAAGGTCAAGTACAACGAGGCCCGCTACGGTCGTTCCGACGACCCGAAGGCCGACGACGACCCGACCGGTGACCCGAACGTCTGCGACAGCAACGTCTGCAGCAACACCTGGGACCTGGTCCGCGACGCCGCCAACCAGTGGGTCATCGACCAGAAGGCCGCCGGTCGCACCGACGCGCAGATCGCCGCCGATGTCAAGTCGATGGACCAGTACGACCGGTACGACTTCGACGGTGACGGCAACTTCAACGAGTCGGACGGCTACATCGACCACTTCCAGATCGTCCACTCCGGCGGCGACCAGGCCGACGGTGACCCGATCCAGGGTGAGGACGCCATCTGGAGCCACCGCTGGTACGCGTACGCCTCGGACCAGGGCAACACCGGCCCGGCGAACTTCCCGGCCGGCGGCACCCAGATCGGCAACACCGGCGTCTGGATCGGCGACTACACCATCCAGCCGGAGAACGGTGGCCGGAGCGTCTTCTACCACGAGTACGGCCACGACCTCGGTCTGCCGGACGACTACAACGTGGTCAGTGGTGGCGACAACAACAACGAGCACTGGACCCTGATGGCCCAGAGCCGGCTCGGCGCCAAGAACGACGGCGGCATCGGCGAGCGCGGTGGCGACCTCGGCGCGTGGAACAAGCTCCAGCTCGGCTGGCTCGACCACGACACGCTCGGGCCGAACGAGAAGCGCACCGTAAAGCTCGGCCCGCAGGAGTACAACTCGCCGGAGGCGCAGGCCGCGGTGGTCAACCTGCCGCCGCGTGAGTACACCTTCTCGAACGGCGCACCGTTCGAGGGCAGCAAGCAGTTCTTCACGGGCAACGAGGACGACCTGAACAGCACGATGACCCGGACGCTGGACCTCACCGGGAAGTCGACGGCCGCCCTGGCCATGAAGGGCCGCTACAACATCGAGAGCGGGTTCGACTACCTGTTCTTCGAGGCCTCGGTCGACGGTGGCAAGACCTGGGCGACCCTGCCCGGCACCGTCAACGGCAACCCGCTGAAGGAGATCTCCCCCGGGCGCTTCGCCCTGGACGGCTCCAGCAACGGCAAGTGGGTTGACGTCAACATCCCGATGAACTCCGTAGCGGGCAAGGTCGTGCAGTTCCGGCTGCGCTACCAGACCGACGGCGGGCTGTCAAAGGGCGGCTTCTACGGTGACGCGATCACCGTGACCGCTGACGGTCAGACCGTGTTCACCGACGGCGCCGAGAACGGTGCCAACGGCTGGACGTTCGCGGGGAAGTTCGAGATCGCCGCGGCCACCTACACCAAGAAGTTCGCGAACTACTACATCGCCGGTACCCGGTCGTACACCTCGTACGACAAGTACCTCAAGACCGGCCCGTACTACTTCGGCTACGCGAACACCCGCCCGGACTACGTGGACCACTACGCGTACCAGGAGGGTCTGCTGATCTCCTACTGGAACCTGCGCTGGGCGGACAACGACACGTTCGCTCACCCGGGTGAGGGTCGGAACATGATCATCGACGCGCACCCGCGGCCGCTCTACAACCTGACCGGTGCCCCCTGGCGGGCCCGCGTCCAGGTCTACGACGCGCCGTTCAGCCTGAAGAAGGCCGACTCGTTCACGCTGCACATCGACAGCCAGCCCCAGTACGTCCGGGGCCAGGCCGCGCAGCCTCTGTTCGACGACACCCAGCAGTACTGGTACCCGGAGCTGCCGAACCACGGCGTCAAGCTCCCGGCGACCGGCCGGAAGATCAAGGTTCTGTCGCAGGACGGCATCTACACCAACGTCCGCTTCTTCTGATCCTCGGATCAGGCGACACCCGCACCACGGCGATGCCCGGGCAGGTCACCTGCCCGGGCATCGCCCGTTCCGGGAACCCCGGTCGCGCCCCGCGCGTCCGATCACCCGTGCACCCGCGAACCCGCACCACCCTGACCGGCGCCGGTCTGACTGTCCTGCTGGCGCTCACCGGCTGCGCCGGGACGCGGAACGAAGGAGCCGGCGTGTCCTCCGAGCAGACCCCGTCCGACGCCCCCTCGACCGGCGCCCCCTCGTCCGCCGCCGCGCCGACCGGGCCCACCGATCCGACGCCGTCGTCCCCCTCCGGTCGCCCGCCGCGTTCGCGCGTCCCACTGCCCACCCTGCGCCCGCCGACCGGCCCACCGCGCACGCCGACCGACGCCCGCAAGGCCAACGTGCTGGCCGGACGGATCAACCGGGGCGGCAACGGCCCCTGCTATGGCCTGGTCACCGACGACGGCCGGCAGTATGCGCTGCACGGCGCCGGCAAGGGCACCTTCACCGTCGGCACGACCGTCCGGGTGACCATCGGCCCGGCCGACCCGGCCGCCGACTGCGGCCCGGGCACCCCGGCCAGCATCGTCGACATCAGCCCCGTCGGCTGACCGTCGCCGACGCTCCCGGGCAGGCAGAACGGCTGCCTGCCGGCGGGGTCCTAGGCTGTCAACCATGACCGACCAGCGCGGCGGAGCCGTCGACGAGTCCTGTGTCCTCACCGAGGGGCCGTGGACGCACCGTTTCGTCGGTGCCAACGGCACTCGGTTCCACGTGGTCGAGGCCGGCACCGGGCCGATGGTGCTCTTCCTGCACGGCTTCCCCGAGCACTGGTGGGCCTGGCACCAGATACTCCCGGCGGTCGCCGACGCCGGCTTCCGCGCGGTCGCCGTGGACCTGCGCGGTTACGGCGCCAGCGACAAACCACCCCGGGGATACGACGGCTACACCCTCGCCGCCGACATCGCCGGCCTGATCCGTGCCCTCGGTGAACGGTCGGCGACGCTTGTCGGCAGCGGCGTCGGCGGCATGGTGGCCTGGACGGTGGCGTCGTTCCACCCGTCGCTGGTCCGGCGGTTGGTGGTCCTGGGTGCACCCCACCCGCTGCGGTTGCGCGCCGCCATCTTCGCCGACCCACGCGGGCAGTTCGCCGCCTCCACCCCGGCGTTGAAGTTCCAGCTCCCCCGCTACGAGCACGTGCTCACCAAGGACGGCGGGGCGGCCGTCGGGGAGATCCTGCGCCGCTGGGCCGGGCCGCGCTGGGCCGCCAGCGGCGACTTCGAGGCGTACGCCGAGCGGTGCCGGGAGGCGATGCGCATCCCGCAGGCCGCCTTCTGCGCGCTGGAAGGCTACCGCTGGGCCTTCCGTTCGGTGCTGCGGCTGCACGGCTACCGGTTCGTCCGCCTCATGCAGAAGCCGCTGGTCACCCCGACCCTTCAACTGCACGGCGCACGGGACGTCGCCGCCCTGCCACGAACCGCCCTGGGGTCCGGCCGGTACGTCGTGGCGCCGTACGAGTGGCGCCTGCTCGACGGGGTGGGGCACTTCCCTCACCTGGAAGCCCCCGAGCTGGTGCTCGGCGAGATCCTGCGGTGGGCCAAGTCCTGATCGGTCAGACCCGCTGCTCGCGCAGGTCGGTGACCTCGGCGGCCGGCGCCCAGCCCTGGTAGACGCCGAAGTCGAAGACCTCCAGTCGCATCGCCTCGGCCACCGGCCAGCGACCGCCGGTGTACTCCACCCGCAGCCAGGCGTCGTGTTTTCCGAGCACGATGAACGGCTGCCCCTGCCACGTGCAGGTGGTCCGCACGTACGCCAGGTCCTCGATCTCGCTCGCCGGCAGCACCCGCACGTACCGGCCCGGACGGACCTCCTCGAAGCCCTCACCCGGCTCCGGCTGGTAGAGCCGGATGTCGTCGCCGTCCGGGCTCGCCTGGTACTCCCGGCCCCGCCAGCGGGCCACGTAGCCGTCGCGCATCACGCCTCCGGAACCCGTCGCCAGACCACCGCGTCCGTGTCGAGCACCGCGATCACCCGCTCGGTGCCGTCCCCGCCGATGCGCCAGAGCTGCGCGCCGTGCGGGAGGCGGGCGCTGTCCACCTTGAACTCCGCCACCACGTCGCTGCTCTCACCCGGGGCGAAGCCGTTGCCCCGGAACGGCGGGCGCTCGATGACCCAGCCCTCCATGGCCCGCATCGCCGGCTCGTTCTGGCCGCCGTACGGGATCCGGTAGAGGCTGGGCCGGTGCGCCGGCCAGCGCAGCACGTAGATCTCCTCGGCGTCCCGTACGAACGGTGACCCCGGGTAGCTCAGGCCCAGCGCGTCATGCAGCTCGGCCGGCGTGGTCAGGTGGGCCAACTCGCCGGCCCGGTGCACAAAGCCGGAGACCCGGTCGTACCCCCGCTCCAGGTAGTACGCGAGCTGACTGGGCGCGATCGCCTTCTGCATCACGGTCGGGCGGGCCGGGTCGACCGCCGCGGGAGCGTACCGGGGACGGGCGGCGGGCTCCGCCACGGCCGGCGCCTCCTCGGCGTCGACCTCCAGGTCGTCACCGAGCCCGACCTCGGCGGCCCAGTTGGCGAGGGCGACGATCTGCTCGCCGGGCAGCTTCGCGCCGACCGGCGTGCCCGGGTTGACGGCGAACGACCAGTCCTCGTCGGGCCAGCGCCGGATCAGTTGGGCGAACTTCACCCGGACCGTGTCGACGTCACCCTCGACGTGGTCGGCGAGGCGCTCCGGGGACGTGTAGACCACCACGTACGTCTCGCCGTCGAGCTGCGCGGTACGCCAGACGAAGCCCGGGTCGCCGGGACGGCTGCCGCGCACCGAGTCCGCCGCCGCCGGGAGCAGGACCCGGGCCAACAGCAGGGTGGACAGGAACGTGTCCGTACTGCCGGCACCCGCCGCGCCGAGCAGGTCCTCCTCGACCGTGTTGGCCGGCTCGAATTGCACCGACGCCGGCTCGTCGACAATCGCACGCTGGTCGTCCACGACCGGGCGTTCGTCGTCGGTGTCGGGGCGTACCGCCTCCGGCTCGTAGCCCACCGGGGACCGGGGCGAGGACCAACCGGCGGCCACGCCAGCCGAGCCGCCAGCACCGCCCAGGCCGCCACCGCCCAGGCCGCCGCCGCTCAGGTCTGCGCTGCTCAGGTCGGAGCCGGCAGAATCGAGCGGGCCGGCGCCGGTGCCGTCCGTGCCGAACAGGCGCGCGGCGGTCTCGGTGGAATCGGGCCGGCCCGTGCCGGTGTCGGCGGGTTCGAACGAGACCGGGCCGGACGACGCGGGCTCGAACGACGAGGGAACGCCGAACGGATCCGGGGCCGCAGCGGAGGGCCCGGGAACGAAGGGGCCGGGCATCGAGGCGCCGGGGACAGCGGGGTCGGGCACGGACGGGCCGGGCACGGACGGGCCGGACGCGGTCGGGCCGAACGTCGGCGGGGCGGCGGTGGTCGGGCCGGGTCGCCGTGCCGCGTCGAAGGCAGGAGCGCCCTCGGTCGGGTCGAGGAGATCCCGGGACTCGATGATGGTGCCCTCGATGACGATGGGCGTGAAGCCGCGACGCGGGGCGGGTGGACCGGAGACCGGCTCCGCGACCGACGGCGGCAGTTCCTCCACCGGCTCGAAGCGCTGCCGGTCCCCGGATCGGCCACGCGGGATCGCCTGGGTCTCGTCCGCCGTGGGCACGGGCCCTCCGACGCGGGTCGGTGACGGCTCACCTGCGGCTGGACCGGGCACCCGGAACGCACGGGTGGGTTCCTCGGCCAACGGGTTGGGCCGTCGCGGTGGCAGAGGCTGGGTGGTCTCGTCGTCGGTCGCGGGCGCTCGTACCACCCGGGACGCGCCCAGGTCGCCGGCCGGTGGCCGCAGCGGTCGGGTGGCGTCCGGTGTCGGCATCGGGAAGGCCGGGGCCGTGTTGTCGCCGCCCGGCGTGTCTGCGGGACGGCGGCGCGGGAAGGGCTGGCTGCCCCGCCCGAACCGGGACGGCGGCACCGCCCGGTCGCCCGACCGACCGTCACCGGAGACCGGCCCGGACGCTCGACCGGACGTCGGCTCGAAGAAGGAGCGCCGACCACCCTGGGTGTTGCCGTCACCGGCGGCCGGGCCGTCGCCGTCGGTGGCCGGGGGGCTGGCGGACGGCCGGCCGGCGCGCGGACCCGGCTGGTCGGCCGGGGCGACCTGGGCGCGGTCGGTGGAGGCCAGCGGCACGTACCGGGATGCGCCGGTACGGCCAACGCCCGGCACGGGGCCGGCGCCGGGGCGGGCCGGTCGGGGCGGGGCGTCCGGCTGCCGCTGACCGGCGGCGGGCAGGTCCTCCGAGCCAGACCGGCGCGACAGCTCACCCGGACCGGGCGCCCGGCCCGGGGTGCCCGACGCCGGGGGTGTGCCCACCGGCGGCACCGCGTTCCTCGGCGCGGGTCGTCCGGACGGTGTCGGGTCCGACGCGGGCGGCACGAACCCGGTGGAGGGCGAGGCGTCCCGGCCGGTCGTACCGGCTCTCGACCGGGCCAGCGTCTCGGCCCGCTCCAGCCGCGCGCGGGCGCCCATGGCGCGGCCCGGCAGCCGGACGTCACCACGGGAGAGCTGGGACACGAACCAGGCGGGCAGGTAGCCCTCGACCGGCAACCCGGGGTTGACCGCGAGCCACCACTCGTGGTTGGGCCAACCGAGGGCGAGGTCGGTGAACGGCACGCGCCGGTTGGTGCCGCCGTGCTCACCGAGGCAGGCCCGCAGCGCCGCGGCGGAGGTGAAGGCCAGCACGTGGGTCCGGCCACCGGTGGTCCAGGTGCCCCAGCCGGCGGACGCCTGACCGGACGGCGCCGGCGTGGAGACCGGCAACAGCAGATCGGTGCGGGACAGGAGGCGGAAGTAGAGCTCCTGGTCGTTGGCGCGCAGCGCGTCCCACATCGCCACCTCGGCCTCCGTGGCCGGCTCCCATTCGGTCACGGCCACCTCTCCTTCCGAGAACAGGCCACAGGTATCGCGTACAACCTACAAGGTGGTATCAAGATCACAATGGCTGGCCGGCGGCGGTCCGCCGGGGCGGCGTCGAGGCGATAACATCCCGTTCCGGAGCCGACACGATACGGAGGCTGTCGATGTCCCGGTCGATCGCGCACCCCGTCCTGGCAGGTCTGGCCGCTGCTCTGCTGACCGCCGCGACCGGTCCGGCCGTCGCCGCCAGCGCCGGGCTCCGGGTGGCCCCGGCCTGCGCGACCCCACTGGCGCCCGTCCGGCCGGTCGAGGCCACACCCTGGCCCCAGCAGCGGTACGACCCCGCGCGGCTCGCGCCGCTGACCACCGGCGCCGGGGTGACGGTCGCGGTCGTCGACTCCGGAGTCGACCGGGCGCACCCCCAGTTGACCGGACGGGTGCTGGCCGGCACCGACCTGCTCGACCCGGGTGGGGACGGCAGCCGGGACTGCGCCGGGCACGGCACCGGCGTGGCGAGCATCATCGCGGCGGCGCCCCGGCCCGGTGTCGCCTTCCACGGCCTGGCCCCGGCCGCCCGGATCCTGCCGGTACGGGTGAGTGAGCAGCAGGTGGTGCAGGGCCGGGAGTCGGGGCGCACGGTCAGCGCCGACGAGTTCGCCCGCGCCATCCGCTGGGCCGTCGACCACGACGCCGACGTGGTGAACCTCTCCGTGGTGCTGTACGCCGACGACCCGGAGGTCCGCTCCGCCGTGCGGTACGCCGTCGAGCGGGACGTGGTGCTGGTGGCCGCCGTGGGCAACCTGCACGACAGCGGCGACCCGCGCCCGTTCCCTGCCGCGTACGACGGGGTGCTCGGGGTGGGCGCGATCGGGGCGGACGGGGCACGGGCGACCTTCTCCCAGACCGGCTCGTACGTCGATCTGGTCGCCCCGGGTAGCGCGGTGCTGGTCGCCGCGCCCACGCAGGGCCACCAGCAGGTCGAGGGCACCAGTTACGCGGTGCCGTTCGTGGCCGCCACGGCGGCGCTGCTGCGCGCGTACCGTCCCGAGTTGACCGCCGCCGAGGTGGTGCGGCGGATCGTCGCCACGGTCGATCCGGCGCCCGGCCCGGGACACGGCGGCGGGTACGGCGCCGGCGTGCTGAACCCCTATCGCGCGGTCACCGAGACCGGCGGCAGCCGTACGACCGCTCCTCGGCCGGTTGCCGCCCTCGCCGACGACCGGCCCGATCCGGCGGTGCTCGCCCGCCAGGCCCGCCGCGCGACCGCCCGGGACCGGGCTCTGGTGGCCGGCGCGGCGATCGGCCTGACGGCGGTCGCCGTGGTGTTGCTCGCCCTCGTGCTGCCCCGCGGCGCGCGCCGGCGCTGGCGACCGGCCGAGCCAACCTGACCCGGCCCGGTTCTGGTCCGCCTCGGCGGGCTTCGACCCCGGTGCCCCGCGTGCGGGATGTCGCCTCGATCGGCCAGCACGCGGGCGCCCCTCGTCGGAGGGTGGCCGGGGCGCCGACGCGGGCATGGTCAGCGCTCCCGGCCCACCGGCGTCACTGGAACAGCCCGGTGTTCTTCTTCTCCGTGTCCAGATAGTCGGCCGCGGAGTCGTCCACCGCCACCTTGATGGCGCGCAGCATCGCCTGCAGGTCCTGCGAGGCGGACCGCCACCGCGCCTGGCGCTGCTCGTACGCCTGTCGGGCGTCACCCGCCCAGGCCGACACCAGCGGCGCGGCGTCGCGTTCGAGCTGGCCGAGCTGCGAGTCGAGTGTGTTCAGCGCCCGTTGAATGTCCGCGCCGGCCTGTTGCAGCGCGGCGAAGTTGACGACCAGCACACCGTGGTCCATCGGAACTCCCCTTCCGGCAGGTCAGAGCGGCAGCTGGATGCCGCCGCGGTTGGTGCCGGCCACCCGGCTGGCCGCCTCGTCGTCCGAGACGTCGTACTGTCGGCCGGCGGTGCGGATGGCCCCGGCGGTCTCCCGCAGGGCCCGGTGCAACGCGGCCTGATCCTCTGACCACTGCCGCTTGACCTGCTCGAACGACCGCCCACCGGCACCGCGCCAGGCCTGCTGCAACACCTCCAGCTCGGCCAGCAGGCCGGTCAGCATGGACTGCAACGACTGGTCCACCTGCTCGAACTTCGCGGCGGTCTGCCGCATCACCGCCGCTTCTGCCTGGGTCTGGGACACCCGAACATCACCTCGTCTCCTCGGTCGTGCCTGGCCGGCTGTGCGCCCACCGTGGGAGCGCACCGATCGCGTGGCCCGGTCGACGAGCATGGGTGGACGCGGGTCAGCGATGAACTTCGTGGCTGACGGTAGCGGCCCGGTAGCCGTTCTGCTACCCCACGCGCCTCCCCTGTGGACAACCACGGCAGCCATCGGTCGCTTACGATGTGCGGCAGCCACGTCGCGGCGCGTGACGGGCAGTCCCGGGGCGGTCGGCCGCCCGGCACGTCCCAACTGGTCGAGGAGGCGCGGTGTCGCCGATCACCACCGGAGGCTCGCAGCCGGCGAGCCGGCCCGGTTGGGGCCCGGTCCCGGCCGCCAGCGCCCCGACAGCCGGGTCGGGCGCCACCGCCGTCGGAACAACCACGTCTGTCGGCACCGCGCCGGGTGTCGACACCGGAGCAACCGCGACCGTAGCCATCAGTACCGCGCCGGCCGCCCTCGGCGTCCCCGGCACGGGGGCAGCCAGGGATCGCATACTCGATCGACGATCTGGCGGCCGGTGGGCCGCGTTCAGCCGACGCGGCGCGGGGATCCGCGCGGGTCAGCTGGTCACCGGGCAGGTCGCCGTCGCGGTCGTCCTCGCCGCGCTGGGCCGGGACACGCCGGTCACCGTCGCCGCGCTGCTGGTGGCGGCGCTCCTCGTGGCGGTCGCCGGCGTCCGGGTCCGCGGCCGGTGGCTCTTCGAGTGGCTGGGCACCGCCGCCGGGCATGTGACCCGGCGCCGTGTGCTGGGCCAGCAGCCCGGCCCGGCCGAGTTGCTCGCCCTGGTCGCACCCGGTGCCGTGGTCCACTCGACGGAGCTGTCCGGCGGGCCGGCGGCGGTGCTGGAGGACACCGGCGGCATGGTGGCGCTTCTGGAGCTCGGCGATCCCGGCGACCTGCTGGGCGACGCGTCCCGAGCGATCCCCGCGCCGGCCGCGCTGCTGCCGACGCCCGGTCCGGACGTCCCGCCGCTGCGGATCCAGCTGCTCCTCAGCGGGACGCCGGCACCCGTCCCGACGGCGGGTGGCACCGTCGGCACGTCGTACCGGCAGCTCACCGACGGACGGCTCGCCGGGCGGGAGCGGGCGGTGCTGGCGGTCCGGGTGCTGCGGGCGGACGGGTGGACGCAGGAGGCCCTGCGTCGGGCGCTCGCCGGCACGGTACGCCGGATCGTCCGCCGACTCGGGCCGCTTACCGCCCGGCCGCTCGGCGTACCGGCGGCGCTGCGCGTGCTGGGCGAGCTGGCCCACCACGACGGCCAGCCGGTGCGGGAGTCGTGGCCGCTGCTCCGCTCGGGCGCTCTCGTCCAGGCCACGTTCCGGCTGGTCGACTGGCCGCAGACCGGCGCCCCGGCCGCGCGGCGGCTGGTGCCCCGGCTGCTCGCGCTGCCGGCGACCGCGACGACGGTGTCGCTCTGCGTGGGGCCACCGCCGGCCGCCGGCACCGGGACGGCGCCTACCGAGATGGCCGTACGCCTGGCCGCGGCGTCGACCGCCGAGCTGACCGTGGCCGTCGACGCGCTGGGCCGACTGGTCAGCGGCGTCGGCGGGACGCTGCGCAGACTCGACGGCGCGCACCTGACCGGGCTGGCTGGCACGCTGCCGGTGGCGCTCACCAGCGCCGGGGGGCAATCGGCGGTGGCGCTGGACGACTGGGAGCTGACCCTGGGCGAGGCGGGGATGATGGTCGGCACCAACCGGCACGGCGGTGCGGTCACCGTGCGGTTGTTCCGGCCGGAGAGCACCCGGGTGATGCTGGTGGGCGGGGTGCGCGCCGCGCAGTTGGTGGCGCTGCGGGCGATGGCCCTGGGCGCGCTGGTGGTGGTGCAGACGGCGCGACCCCGTGTCTGGGAGCCGTTCGTGCGAGGTGTGGGCGCTCCGGGGGGAACGATCCCGCTGATCCCGCCGGGCCGACCGGTCGCTGACTCGGTGGGCACCGCGCTCCAGCCGTTGCTGCTGGTGGTCGACGCCGGGCCGGCGCCGGCCGAGACCGAGCCGGGTCCGGCGTGGCGGGCCACTCTCGTGGTGCGCGACGAGCTGACCCCGGCCGATGTGGACGCGTTGAGCCGCGCCGACCTGGCGGTGCTGCAGCCGCTGCACGCGGCCGAGGCCGCGCTGGCCGGCGCGGCGCTGGGGCTGGGTGGGTCGGCCGACTGGCTCACCCGGATCCGGGACGACATGGTGGCGGTGGTGAACCGCCGAGCCCTGCGGTGGGCGCTGCTCTCCCCCACCCCGATCGAGGCCCAGCTGATCGGCCGGCCGGCGCGCGGCTGAGCCGACGGGGGCGCCGAGCCCAGCTGCGGCCGGGCCCGCCCTGGGCCGCGTCGTCCTGGATGGTCAACTGGCGGGTTACGCCGGTGAGTGGTCCGTGGCACGATCCCGGCCATGGGTTTTCTGAAAGGGTTGCTGATTCGGCTGGCCACCACGGCGCTGGCCTTCTGGTTGGCCACACTGCTCATTCCGGGCATCGACCTGGAGTCGACCTCGGCGGTGGAGACGGTCACCACGCTGATCCTGGTGGCGGTGATCTTCGGTGTCGTCAACGCGGTGCTCCAGCCGGTCATCAAGACCGTCGGCTGCGGCTTCTACCTGCTCACCCTGGGTCTCATCGCGCTTGTGGTGAACGGGCTGCTGTTCCTGCTCACCAGCTGGATCGCCGACCAGGCCGGGCTGCCGTTCTCGGTGGACGGCTTCTGGCCGGCCGCCGTGCTCGGCGCCCTGTTCGTGAGCATCGTGACCTGGATCCTCGGCGCCGTTCTCGACCGGGACTGACCGGCGACCGACCACCACCGACCCGCACCGCCCGGCTCCCGATGGGCCGGGCGGTGCGGCGACCAGAGTTCGGGAATTGGCGGGTCTGCGAGCCGGTCGGGTTGGCTAGCCTCGCAGGCGTGTTCTCGCTAACCCGCGCCGACGGCCACCTGATCAGCACCGATCCCGCCCGGCTCGACCTGGACCGGATACACCACTGGCTGTCCACCGACGCGTACTGGGCGCTGGGGCGTGACCGGGAGACGGTCGTGCGGGCGTTCGCCGGGTCACTGCCGTTCGGCGTCTACCGACCCGGGGACGGCCGCCAGGTGGCGGTGGCCCGGGTGGTCACCGACGGCGCCACCTTCGCCTGGCTCTGCGATTTGTACGTCGACCGGGCCTTTCGGGGCCTCGGGCTGGGTGGTTGGCTGGCCGGCGCGGTGCGCGACCACCTGGCCGAGCTGGGCGTACGCCGGATCCTGCTGGCCACCAACGACGCGCACGAGGTGTACGCGCGGGTCGGCTTCACCCCGTTGGACGTTCCCCAGCGGTGGATGCAGCTCGACCGGCGGCCACCGGTGACTCCGATCACCGGAAAGGAACAAAGCGGAGGTTCACCCCTTACGGTGGAGGCGTGACGCCACTCCGCCTGGGATACCTCTACGGCATCGGTGCGTACCTGCTCTGGGGTTTCTTTCCGCTCTACTTCAAGCTGCTGCGGCCCACCGGCCCGCTGGAGGTCCTGGCCCACCGGATCGTCTGGTCGGTGCTCTTCGTGGCCCTGCTGCTCGGCGCGCTGCGCAACATCGGCTTCCTGCGGGCGCTGCTACGCCGCCGCCGGACGGTCGCCGGGATCGTCGCCGCGTCCGCGCTGATCGCCATTAACTGGGGCATCTACATCTACGGAGTCAGCTCCAACCGGGTGGTGGAGACCGCGCTCGGCTACTTCATCAACCCCCTCGTGGTGGTGCTGCTCGGGGTGACGGTGCTGCGGGAACGACTCCGCCCGGCGCAGTGGGTGGCGCTGGGCATCGGCGCGTCGGCCGTCGCGGTGCTCGCCGTCGACTACGGCCGGCTGCCCTGGCTGGCCCTGAGCCTGGCGTTCAGCTTCGCCGGCTACGGCCTGATCAAGAAGCAGCTCGGGTTGCCCGCCGCCGAGGGGCTCTTCGTCGAGTCGGCGGTGCTGGCGCTGCCCGCGCTGGGCTATCTCGCCTGGCTGAACCGGCATGGCGGGTTGACCTTCGGGCACGTCTCGGCCGGGCACACCGCGCTGCTGGTGCTGGCCGGCGCGGCCACCGCGATCCCGCTGCTGCTCTTCGCCGGGGCCGCCAACCGGCTGCCACTGACCGGCCTCGGCATGATCCAGTACCTGGCGCCGATCCTCCAGCTCGCCTGCGGCGTGCTGATCTTCCACGAGCCGATGCCGCCGGCCCGCCTCGCCGGCTTCGCACTGGTCTGGCTCGCCCTGGTGGTCTTCACCGCCGACGCTATTCGCCAGGCCCGTCAGGCCCGCCAGTCCCGCAGCACCCCTCGTCTCCCGAGCCCCGTCCCAACCCCCTGACCCACCCCGCCCTGGCCGTGCCCCCGCGATGGGGCGCGCGGGTTAGGGGACCGCGTACGTCAGCAGGGGGGTGCCGTCGGATCGTTGGAGTTCCACGCTGACCAGCTCGGCGTCGGTGAAGCGGGTGACGCCGGTGAAGCTGAGGTCGTCGCCGGGGGCCGCCAGCCAGGAGCCGATCTGCTCGCTGCTGCCGTTCGGGCCGTGCGCCACCAGCCGGAACGGGTACGCCTTGCCGTAGCTCGTCCGCGCGTCGTACCCGCAGTGCATGGTCACCTCGGTGCCCCACTTGCTGCCGGCCAACCCGATCTCGGCGTGCACCGGCCCGGCGGTGGCCACCGGCCGCATGGCGACCATCGACACCTGCGGGGCGGGGCGGGTGCCCTGTGCCCCCGGGGTGACCGGCGGGGCGACCGGTCGGGGCAGCACCGCGGCCGTGCCGACACCCACCACGAGGGCGAGCGCGGCGGCGGCCAGCGTGGTGAGGGCGTACCGGCGACGGGTCGCGGCGCGCTCGCGGCGCCGGCGGCTCCGGGCCTCCTCGAGCAGCGCGGGCACCCGGGGCGGGGACGGCGGCGGCAGGAACTGCTCCAGGCCCGCCGGGTCGAGGCGACCGAGCAGTCCGGGCAGGACGGCGATCTCGGCGACCGCGTCCCGGCAGGAGGCGCAGCCGGCGAGGTGCCGCTCGTAGGCCGCCCGCTCGGCGGGGGCCAGGGCACCCAGCACGTACGCGCCGTCGTCGTGCGCGAACTCGCACCGAGTCATCCCGTCACCCCCATCTCGGCCAGGACCAACCGTAGTGAGCGCAGGGCGTAGTGGGTGCGCGACTTCACCGTGCCCGGCGGCACGCCCAGCCGCGACGCCGCCTCGGCCACCGACCGCCCCTGGTAGAAGCATTCGACAAGCACTTCGCGGTGGGTGGGGCTGAGACGGTTCAACGCCTCGGCGACGGTCCACGCCTCCACCGCACGCTCTGCCTCGTCGACCACCTCGGGCGGCTCGGGCAGCTCGTCGGTGAACACCTCACCGACCCGGGTGGACCGTCGCCGCCAGGCGTCGATGGCCAGGTTACGGGCGGTGGTGAACAGCCAGGCGCGTACGGAGCCGCGTCGCGGGTCGAGGGACTCGGGGTGCCGCCAGGCCCGCAGCAGCGTCTCCTGCACCAGGTCCTCGGCCCGCTGCCGATCGCCGTTGACCAGCCGCAGGGCGTGTGCGTACAGCGCCTCCGCGTGCTCGTCGTGCAGCGCCCGCAGCAGTTGGGCGTCATGGTCGCTGATGGCGGTCTCCTCACTTCCGGGCGCGCGTCCGGCGGTGTGTCCGCTCGGGAATACGTGCGGTCACGCCGAACGGTTCAGCCCGAGGTCGGACCGCTGGTCCCCACGCAGGTGTTCACGCCCGGTTCACATTGCGGCCGACGACCGCTCACCACGTCCTCCTAGCGTCCGGCTGGTACGCCGCCTGTCGTGCCACCGACTTTCCTGGAGGCCACTGAGATGAGCGACCGTCCCCGGCTGCTCCCCCTGTTGACCGGTAACCGTCATGGCACCCGTGACGCCATGACCTGTCTGTACCGCTGCGGCAACGCCTGTGACCACCCCGTCCCGAACACGTCGGACAACGCGTACTTCGGCGACGTGGTGAACGCGGAGGTCTCCCGGCGCGGCGTCGTCCGGGCCGGCGCGGTCGGCGCCCTGGTCCTCGGCTTCGGTGGCGCGGCGGCCGGCGCGCTGGCCGGCGCGGCCCCCGCCGCCGCGGCCCCCGCCACCCCGGACGTGCCGGAGGGCTTCGGCTTCGGCCGCCCCGCCACGGGCGTCGGCAGCGGCGCGCTGACCTTCAAGCCGATCCCGCCGAACAAGCTGGACACCCTGGTCGTGCCGAACGGCTACGACAACGCCGTGGTGATCAAGTGGGGCGACCCGGTGCTGCCGGGCGCGCCGGAGTTCGATCTGCACCACCAGACCGCCGCCGCCCAGTCGAAGCAGTTCGGCTACAACAACGACTTCGTCGGGGTGCTGCCGCTGGACAAGCAGGGCAGGCGGGCGCTGCTCGTGGTCAACCACGAGTACACCAACGAGGACCTGATGTTCCCCGGCTTCCCCGGCCTGGACGGGCTCTCCGTGGAGCAGCTGCGCACGGCGATGGCCGCGCACGGTATGTCCGTGGTGGAGTTGGAGCGGGTCGCCGGCACCGGGCAGTGGAAGCCCGTGGACAACGGCCGCCGGCCGTACAACCGGCGGGTCACCGCGCTCAGCACCAAGTTCGACCTGACCGGCCCGGCCGCCGGCTCGGCCTGGCTGAAGACCGCGGCCGACCCCAAGGGCCGTACGGTCGTCGGCACGCTCAACAACTGCTCCGGTGGCGTGACGCCGTGGGGGACGGTGCTCTCCGGCGAGGAGAACTTCAACCAGTACTTCGTCGGCGCGGACGCCGCTCCGGCCGACCTCAAGCCGAAGCTGGACCGCTACGGCATCACCACCGCGTCCCGCTACCCCAGCGGCAGCCGTAAGTGGGAGCGCGCCGACGAGCGCTTCGACCTGGCCAAGCACCCCAACGAGGCGCACCGGTTCGGCTGGGTCGTCGAGATCGACCCGTTCGACCCGGAGAGCCGCCCGCGCAAGCACACCGCGATGGGCCGCTTCAAGCACGAGGGCGCGAACGTCATCGTCGCCAGGGACGGGCACGTGGTCGCGTACATGGGCGACGACGAGCGGTTCGACTACCTCTACAAGTTCGTCTCGGAGAAGAAGTTCCTGAAGGGCAACTCCTGGGCCGCCCGCAAGCACAACCTCACGCTGCTGGAGTCCGGCACGCTCTACGTCGCGCAGCTCGACCAGACCAGCGCGGGCGAGATCGACGGTTCGGGCACACTCCCCGCCGACGGCGCGTTCAACGGCCGGGGTCGCTGGATCAAGCTGGTCAGCGGCAACCGCTCGTTCGTCGACGGGATGACCGCCGCGGACGTGCTGACCTTCACCAGGCTCGCCGGCGACAAGGTCGGCGCGACCAAGATGGACCGCCCCGAGGACGTCGAGCCGAGCCTGCTCACCGGCAAGGTCTACGTGGCGCTGACCAACAACACCGACCGGGGCAAGGCCGGCAAGGCGGCGGCCGACGAGGCCAACCCGCGCAACGCCAACAAGCACGGGCAGATCCTGGAGCTGGTCGAGGACCGCAACGACAACACCTCAGAGACCTTCGCCTGGTCGCTGCCGATCGTCTGCGGCGACCCGACCGACCCGTCGACCTTCTTCGCCGGGTACGACAAGACCAAGGTCTCCCCGATCTCGTGCCCGGACAACGTCGCCTTCGACGCCACCGGCAACCTGTGGATCTCCACCGACGGCAACGCGCTGGGCAGCAACGACGGCCTCTTCGCCACCGCCGTCGAGGGTCCCGAGAAGGGTCACCTCAAGCAGTTCCTCACCGTGCCGCTCGGCGCGGAGACCTGCGGCCCGTTCATCACCGGCGACAACCGCTCGGTCTTCGTCGCCGTGCAGCACCCGGGTGAGATCACCGGCGCGTCGGTGGAGAACCCGGCCTCTAACTGGCCGGACGGCGACTACGCCAAGCCGGGCGTGGTGGTCACCTGGCGCCTCGACGGCGGCCCGGTGGGCAGCTGACGGTGCTCCCGCGGCCGGCAGGCCGCTGACGTTGCTCCGGCGGTTCGGCGCTGGACCGCCCCGAGAGGCCCTCTCCCAGCCCGGGAGAGGGCCTCTGGGCATCCGGCGGGTCAGTGGTCGGCGGCGATGCCGTCGGCGACCGTGCGGGCGACGGTGAGCAGCTTGGCCCGGACGACCCGAGCGGAGGTCATCATCTCGCTCGCCGGCAGGGCGCAGGCCAGCACGACCCGACGTTCCATGTCCTTGTCCGGCGTGACGAGCACCGCCGCGCAGGCCACACCCTGGCGGAACTGCCCCAGCTCCAGCTGCATCCCGCGCCGGTCGCCGGCGGCCAGGTCGGCCTCGAACGCCTCGGTGGTGGTCAGCGTCGCGGTGGTGAACGAGCGCATGCCGTACTCGCGCAGGTAACGGAAACGCTGCTCGGTGGTGAGGGTGGCGAGCAGGGACTTGCCGAGGGCGGTCGCGTGCGCCCCCTCGTCGAAGCCGGGGACCAGGTCTTCCAGGTAGGGCGAGCGGTGCCCCTCGGCCACCGCCGTGATGGCGACCTGACCGCCGACGAAGCGGCCCAGGTAGTGGCTGTAGCCGGTGTCCACGGCGGCCCGACGCAACGTCTCACCGACCACCGGCGGGCCCCGGAACGCGGTCACCAGCTCGCGGTAACGGTCGGCCACCTCCAGCCCCACGATGTACGTGCCGTCCTCCCGACGGATCACGTAGCCCTCGTACGCGAGCGTGCGGACCAGGTGGTAGGTGGTGGCCACGGTCAGCTCGCACCGTCGGGCGATCTGCTTGACGGTCAGGCCCTTCGGAGCGCGACCGACCGACTCGAGCACCCGCAGTGCTCGGGACACGCTGCGGATCAGGTCCGAGGGTTCTGCCAAGGGGTCGCGCACAACCACCTCCGCCGCCGGGGACTTACACCATATGAAAAACAGGCCGGGTGCGAAATGCCTGTTCGGGTCGAGGATGCCAGATCACCATCCACTCCTCGTAGGCCACTGGTCACCGGGAGTGGTCCGAGTCTGACTCGCGTAGGTTTGCCGGACGATGACCAACACCGCCCTCACCCCCGCTGAAGACCGCGCCCGGACCCGCCCGATCCGGGCCAGTGCCGGTGCCGTCGCCACCACGGTGGCCTGCGTACTGCCCGTCTTCCTCCTCGGCGGCCTCGCCGTGCAGATGGGAGCGGACCTCGGGTTCTCCCCGGCCGGGCTGGGCCTGGCCGTGTCCGTCTACTTCGGCGTGAGCGCGCTGGCCTCGGTGCCCTCCGGCCGGCTCGTCGAGCGGTACGGGCCGGCCGTGGTGGCCCGCTGCGGCATCGTGCTGGCCTCCGGGTCGATGCTGGCCGTGGCGGCGGTCGCCCGCTCGTACGAGGTGCTGCTCGCCCTGCTGGCGCTCAGCGCCGCCGCCAACGCCCTCGGCCAACTGGCCAGCAACGCCGCACTGGCCCAGCATGTGCCCCCGAACCGGCAGGGGCTGTCGTTCGGTGTCAAGCAGGCGGCCATTCCGGTCTCCACCCTGCTGGCCGGCGCGGCGGTGCCCACCATCGCGCTCACCGCCGGGTGGCGCTGGGCGTTCGTGGCCGCGGCCGTCGCGGCGCTGACGACGCTGCCGGCCGTACC
>NZ_JBEXHY010000072.1:0-29151 GCF_040608295.1 Micromonospora sp. NPDC005197
TGACGACCCGGACCCCCACCCGGTTCTGACCCGCCCCCACCACTAATGGTGGGGCGCCCGCGGGGGCGCCGCACCTTTCGGCACTGCTCACACGCCGGCCGGGTACGTCTCCATCTCGCCGGGCACGGCGGGGACCGCCAGCGGGTGCAGGGCAGTCGTCTCGTCGCACCAGATGAAGGCGTCGTAGCGTTCGCCCAGCCGGGTCGGCACGTAGTTGCCCCAGGACTCGAAGGACGGGTCGTAGACCACCCCGATCGCCCGGTGATCCACGGGTTCGGTGACCCAGCCCGGCTGGTCGTCGCCGCCGAAGACGAGCACCGCCCGCTCCGGCATCAGCTCGTGCAACCGCCGCTCCACCGAACCCTCCCGCGCCGGCGGCACCACCATCGCCTCGGCGGGCGAACCCCACCGGGGAGCGGCGATCACCGTGCCCCGGTAGGTGCCGAACCCGACCAACGCCACCGCGTCGTCGCCGTGCCGCTCGCGGGCCAACTGACCAATGTTGACCATGCCGTCCGCGGCCATGTCGGTGGCCCGCGCGTCGCCCACGTGCGTGTTGTGCGCCCAGACGATCCCGCGGGCGTCCGGGCCGTAGCGTTGCAGCAGCCGGTCCAGGGTGTCCTGCATGTGGGTGTCACGGATGTTCCACGAGTCCGGGCCGCCGGCCACCATCGCCCGGTAGTAACGCTCCGCGCCGGCCACCACCTCCGCGTTCTGCCAGGCCGAGAAGCGGTCCGGGCCGTCCGACATGGCCTGTTCCCGGGTACGCGCCAGCAGCCGGACGACCTCCTCCTCGCAGCGGGCCGAGACGAAGCGGCTGGCCGCGCCGTACTCCTCGACCCGCTTGCCGTACGGCTCGAAGCACCGGTACGCGTCCTGCGCCGCCTCCAACGAGGTCGGGTCCTCCTCCCCCAGGTAGTCGAAGATCGCCTGCATCGACTCCCAGAGGCTGTAGACGTCGAGCCCGTGGAAGCCCGCCCGCCCGTCCTCCGGCCGCTCCAGGTTCCACGCTCGCAGCCAGCGGCAGAAGCGCGCCACCTCGGCGTTCGCCCACATCCAGGTCGGCCACCGCTCGAAGCCCTCCAGCGCCAACTGTGGATCGTGGGCCCCGCCCGGCGCGGCGGTGACCGAGCGGTGCACCCGGTCGCAGTCCGGCCAGTCGCCCTCCACGGCCACGAACGAGAAGCCGCACTCCGCGATCAGCCGACGGGTGAGCTGCTCGCGCAGCCGGTAGTAGTCGTAGCTGCCGTGGGTGGACTCGCCGATCATCACCACCCGGGCGTCCCGGACGCGCTCCAGCAACGGGTCGAAGTCGCTCGGCGCGCCGAGCCGCTGAACCAGCATGGCAGCGGCTACCCGGCGGTCGCGCCGGCAAACCGTCGGCGCGTCGCCCACCGACACGCCGTGCGCGTGTACGGGGGCGGCGAGCGGGTAGCCGACCGGCATGACCGTCACCGGCGTGCAGTTGCAGGAGTACCTGGCCGGGCTCGACTACCCGGTCTCCCGCGAGGACCTCGTCCGTTGGGGGCAGGAGAACGGGGCCAGCACGGCCCTGTTGCAGATGTTGCAGGCGTTGCCGGCCGAACAGTTCGAGTCCCCGGCCGAGCTGAGCGAGGCGCTGATCACCCTCGCCTGACCGGCCGGTCACCGCGCGTGCAGCAGCCGGAACAGCACCAGCCACTGCTCCGGCCAGACGTACCCCACGGGGGTGTCCGACGCGATCCGCGTCGCGCGCAGGGCGGCCGCGACCCGAGCCGGCGGGTGGTGCCGGCGCAGGGTCGCGGCGAGCGAGCCCCCGACGCCCTCGAAACCCCACCCCACGAGCCTTCGGTACGCCGGCAGAGCCGCCACCGGCAGCAGCGGCTCCGGCCGCCGTTCGATGCGCAGGATCCCGGCGTCGACCGCCGGCACCGGCCGGAACGCGGTACGCGGCACCCGCCCCGCCAGCCGCCACCCGAACTCCGGCCAGGTCGAGACGGTGAGCCGGGTCCACCGGCCGTAGTCGCCACTGCGCCGGCGGGCGTACTCCAGTTGGGTGAGCAGGGTCGCGGACCGCAACCGGGGCGCGGCCAGGCACCACCGCACCACGGCGGAGGTCAGCGACCACGGGATGTTGCCGACCACCGCGAACGGCTCCGGTGGCGGCGCGGCGGCCAGGAAGTCCGCCTGCCGGTGCTCCACGTTGGACAGCTCCGCGCGGACGGCGGCCAACGCGCGGCGGGCGGCCGGGTCCACCTCGTACGCCGTCAGCCGCCCACACCGGGCCGCGAGCGGTCGGGTGAGCTGCCCCCGGCCGGCGCCGACCTCCAGCAGGAGCCCGGCCGGATCGGGGTCGGCGGCGCGGATGACTCGCTGGACGGCCGCACGGTCGACGAGAAAGTTCTGGCTGAGTACGCGACGGGTCCGGTCGCGTTCGGTTGATCGGAACGGGCGAGGCGCCACGGGTCGTCGTCCTGTCTGTCGCCGCTCGGCGACGGGCTGGACAGGCAGCCGGAATTGCCGGACCTGTCCGAGTGGATCGGGACTCGGACGGCCCTGGACGATGCGCGGGTACGCGATGACGAGGCGACAGCCTCGTGCCGTGGCGAAGGATCAGCGGCGGCGGGGCGACAGCCCCAGCGCACCGCGAAGTGGACCGATCAGCGGCAGGTCACGTCCCAGCCCGTCAGGGCCGGACGCCGGACACGCGGACGGGACACCAGCAGGGCACCCCAGGCGGCCGACATACCGACCCCCTCGATCAGGGCATGCGTGAACATGCCCACCACCCTACCGACCCCCACCCCAACCCCCCACCCATTTCCCCCCGCCCCCGCCCCGCCGGCTCCCCGCCGGCTCCCCGCCGACTTGCCGCGGTCTCCCCGCCGGCTTGCCGCGGTGATCAAGAGGTTTGGGTCACGCGGCACGGCGTGTCGTGACGCAAACCTCTTGATCACGAGGGTGTGGGGTGGGTGGGGTTACTGGAGGGGGATGGTGCGGGATTCGGCGCGGGCGGTTTCGGCGGCGGCGAGGATCGTGACGACCTCGCGGCCGAAGCGGACGTCGCAGCGGTGGTCGCGGGTGCCGGTGCGCACCTGCTCGACGAGCTGGTCGATCGCGACACCGAACGCCGTGGCAGCGTCGTTCTCGCCGACCGGGACGGTCTCGATCCCGTTCTCGCCGTAGAACACGAACTCCCGGGCCATCGCCTCACGCGGGGAATCCAGGGACAGCGAGGCGCTGCTGGTGGCGCCGCCCTCGTGGGTGAGCAGCAGGTGCACCATCCCGCTCGGTCCGTCCATCGCCGCCACCTGGGTCACCCGCCCCAGCACCGGCAGGAGGATGGAGAGCGCGTGCGGGGCGATGTCCCAGAGCGCGCCGTGCTCGCGACGCCACAGGGAGCCGCCGTACGGGCTGCCCTCCTGGAAGATCGACGCGAAGGCGGTGGTGCGGCCGTGCTGCCAGCCTCCGGCGGCGGCGGTCGCGGCGAGGAACGCGGTGACGTTGGGCTGGAACCGCTGGGTGAAGAACACGACCGAGGCGACCCCGGACGCCTCGGCGGCGGCGACCACCCGGTCGGCGTCCTCGACGGAGAGCGCCAGTGGCTTGTCCAGCAGCAGGTGACGGCCGGCGGTGGCGGCACGGACCGCGATGTCGGCCTGAATGTCCGGCGGCAGCGCGACAGCGATCGCTTCGCACTGTTCGATCAGCGCGTCGACCTCGGCGTAGGCGGGCACCCCGTACCGCTCGGCCAGCGCGGACGCCCGCTCGGGGTTACGCCCCCACACGCCGACCAGTTCCGCGTCCGGGTGTGCGTGCAGCGCCTTACCGTGCGTCTCGATCGCCCAGTGACCGGTGCCGAACAAGCCGAACCGCAGCACGTGTACCTCCGCTGTTTCCCCCGCACCGTGACGACGCCACGGACGTGATCCACGCTAGTCGCCCCACCCGGCTCACCGGCGGCGGGTCGCCAACCACAGCAGCCCAACGCCCCTGTGACCAACGAACGACGCGCCCCAAGGCGGTCGGTCACGGGCCGCCGACCGCGGACGGCGCCCCATTCGTGGGGCAGCTCTACAGGGGCCGCGTGCACCTCGGTCGGCGACTCGCCGCGGGCGCGGCGGCCAGGCAGCGTGACCCGGGTACTACGACGGTTAGTAGGCTGTGCCGGTGACCGAGGCAACGACCAGGTTTGGCCGATGACGAGCGCGGCCGCCGACTCGCCGGTGGACGGGCTCCTCGCGACGGCGTCGATCGTGCTGTCGCTGCTCGTCGCCGTATGGGCGCTGGTCGCGGCGGTACGCCACCGGCCACCGGACCGGGTGCAGTTCACCGGTCTGGCCGTACTGGAGGTGGCGCTGCTCGCGTTGGGAGTGCTGGCCCTGGTCGCGGTCGGTGGCGGCGACCGGCCGGGCGAGCCCGGCGCGTTCTACGGCTACCTGGCCACGCTGGTCTGCCTGCCGCCGCTGGCCTGGGTGCTGGCCCGGATGGAGCCGACCCGCTGGGGGTCGGCGATCGTCTGCGCGGTCTGCCTGGTCGCGCCGGTCGTGGTGGTCCGGTTGCAGCAGACCTGGGAGGTCCTCGGTGGTTGAGACACGACCGGCCCGACGCGCCACGAACGCCGGTCCAGGCCGGTTGCTGATCGCGGTCTACCTGCTCTTCGCCATCGCGGCGACCAGCCGGGCGAGTCTGCAGATCGCCACCAAGTTCGACGAGGCGCCGGTGGCGTACCTGCTCTCCGCCCTGGCCGCGCTCATCTACATCGTGGCCGCGGTGGGTCTGGCCCGGGCCGGGCACACCGGCCGACGGGTGGCGCTGGCCTGCTGCTCGGTGGAGTTGGTCGGGGTCGTCGCCGTCGGCATCCTCAGCGTGGTCGACAAGGACCTGTTCCCCGACGAGACGGTGTGGTCGCAGTTCGGCAGCGGGTACGGCTACATCCCGCTGGTGCTGCCGGTGCTCGGCCTGTTCTGGCTCTGGCGCACCCGCCGCGACCCGGCCTGACCGGCCGGGCCGCGTGACGAGGGCGCGCGGGTCAGGCCCGGGGGCCGCCGGCGACGTAGATGACCTGGCCGGAGACGAAGCCGGCCCCCTCACTGGTCAGGAACGAGATGGTGTGCGCGACGTCCTCCGGGCGCCCCGGGCGGCGGACCGGGATCTCGGCGGCGGCGTGCTTCTGAAGGTCCTCGAAGTCGACCTTCATCCGGGCGGCGGTGGCCGCGGTCATGTCGGTGACGATGAAGCCCGGCGCGACCGCGTTGACGGTCACCCCGAACGGCCCCAGCTCGATGGCGAGCGTCTTGGTGAAGCCCTGTAGTCCCGCCTTGGCGGCGGCGTAGTTCGCCTGGCCCCGGTTGCCCAGGGCGGACGTGCTGGAGAGGTTGACGATCCGCCCCCACTTGCGGTCCACCATGTGCTTCTGGGTGGCCTGGCTGAACAGGAACGCACCGCGCAGGTGCACGCCCATGACCGTGTCCCAGTCGGCGTTGGTCATCTTGAACAGCAGGTTGTCGCGAAGCACACCGGCGTTGTTGACCAGCACGGTGGGCGCGCCCAGTTCGACGGCGACCCGCTCGACGGCGGCCTCGACCTGGTCCCGGTCGGACACGTCCGCGCCCACGCCGAGCGCACGGCCGCCCGCGCCGACGATGGCGTCAACCGTCTCCTTGGTGGCGGCCTCGTCGATGTCGACCACGGCGACGGCCATCCCGTCGGCGGCCAACCGCCGGGCGGTGGCCGCGCCGATACCGCGCGCGGCTCCGGTGACGATGGCGACGCGGGGCTCCTCCGACATGATTACCTCCCGGTAACGTGGGGTCGATCGGAGGAGCTTAACGTCAGAACCCCCGACCCCGGCATAGGCGAATCCACCGGTATCCGTGCCCGGAGACCTTCACCGCGCCGAGCTTGCCCAACTCGCCGTAGCCACGGTCGGCGAGCACGTCGATCGGCAGGTCGGCCTCCGGTTCGAGGCTGCTCAGGTCCACCTCGACGTCATCGGTGCCCAGGTTGTGCACGAAGACCATCGTCCCGGTCGGCCCGTCCGCCCGGTGCGCCAGCACCCCGGCCGGCATCGCCACGTCGATGTGGGTGGTCGAGCCGGAACCGATCTCCGGGGCCTCCCGCAGCGTACGGATCATGCGCTCGAACCAGGCGAGCAGCGACTTCGAGTCGCTGCGCTGGGCGGTGACGTTGACGTTCTGGTAGCCGAACTCACCCTTGTCGATGACCGGGCGGACCAGCTTCTCCGGGTCCGCGGTGGAGAAGCCGGCGTTCGGCTGGTACGACCACTGCATCGGGGTACGGATCGCCTCCCGACCGGGCAGCGACAGGTCCTCGCCCATCCCGATCTCCTCGCCGTAGCGCAGCACCGGCGTGCCGCGCATCGAGAACTGCAGGGCGTACGCCAGCTCGATGTGCCGTCGGTCGTTGCCGAGCATCGGGGCGAGCCGGCGGCGGATGCCCCGGTCGTAGATGCGCATGTTCTCGTCCGGGCCGAACTTGGCGTACACCTGGTTGCGCTGTTCGGTGGTCAACCGGGACAGGTCGATCTCGTCGTGGTTGCGCAGGAAGGTGGCCCACTGCCCGCCGACCGGCAGCTTCGGGGTGTCGCGCAACGCCTCGATCAGCGACTCCGGGTCCTCGCGGGCCAGGGCGAGCATGAGTCGCCCGTTGAGCATGAAGTCGAACAGCATGTGGATGCGGTTGCCGGAGCCGCTGGTGTCGCCGAAGAACGTGGGCAGCTGGTCCGGTTCGACGTTCGCCTCGGCCAGCAGGACGGCGTCGCCGCGCCGCCACTGCACGTGCTGGCGCATCTCGGTGAGGAACTCGAAGTCCTTCGGCGAGTTCGGGTTGCCCGGCTCGGTCAGCTCGATGATGAACGGCACGGCGTCCATCCGGAAACCGGAGACGCCGAGCTGGAGCCAGAACGACATGATCTTCTTGACCTCGGCCCGGACCTGCGGGTTGGCGAAGTTGAGATCCGGCTGGAACTTGTAGAACCGGTGGTAGAACCACGCCTTGGCGGTCCGGTCGTAGCTCCAGGTCTCCTTCTGCTCACCGGGGAAGACCATGCCCTGGTGCCGGTCGTCCGGCTCGGTGTCGGACCAGACGAACCAGTCGCGGTACGGCGAATCCGGCGACGAGCGGGCGGACTGGAACCACGGGTGCTCGTCGGAGGTGTGGTTGACCACCAGGTCGATGATCACGCGGATGCCCCGGTTCTGCGCCTGGTGCAGCAGCTCGGCGAAGTCACCGAGGGTGCCGAAGCGCGGGTCCACGTTGTAGAAGTCGGTGACGTCGTAGCCGTCGTCGCGGTTGGGCGACGGGTGGATCGGGTGCAGCCACAGGCAGGTCACGCCGAGCCGGGCCAGATAGTCCAGCCTTCCGATCAGCCCACGGATGTCACCGACCCCGTCGCCGTCCGAGTCGGCGTACGTGTCGATGTCGAGGCAGTAGACGACGGCTTCGGAATACCAACGGTCACCCATGCCGGAGGAACATCTCCGGTCGATCACCACGGCAAACCCGGTCGGCCAACCCGGTCGGCGGGGCCGGGCGCGGTTGGTTACCGTGCCGGTCATGGAGATCGACCTCGTACCGCCGAGCGAACCGCTGGACTGGGCCCGGGGCGCCTGGCTGCACCCGCCGGTCCGCGCCGAGGAGGGCCCGGCCGGCGAGCTGGTCGTCGAGGCCGGGGCGGAGACGGACTTCTGGCGGCGGACCAGCTACGGCTTCGTCCACGACAACGGCCCCGCCCTGCTGGCGCCGCTGCCGGTCGGCGCCGCCATGGAGGTGAGCTTCATCCTCGACTTCTCGGCGCAGTTCGACCAGGCCGGTGTGCTGGTCCGGGTCGACGAGGGGACGTGGGTCAAGGCGGGCGTCGAGGTCAGCGACGGCGAGTCCCAGCTCGGCGCGGTGGCGACCCGGGAGTTCTCCGACTGGTCGGTGTCCCCGGTCCCGGGGTGGACCGGCCAGGAGGTGACCGTACGGGTCAGCCGGGCCGGCGACGCGCTGACCGTACGGGCCCGGGTCGCGGATGCGGCCTGGCGACTGGTCCGCCTCGCTCCGTTGGACCCGGCGGCCGAAGCGATGGCCGGCCCGTTCTGCTGCGCGCCGACGCGCGCCGGCCTCACCGTGGTGTTCACCGGCTGGCGGCAGGGCCCGGCCGACACCGCGCTGCACCCGGAGGGCTGACCCGGCCGGCGTGGCAGGGCTCACGCGCAGGTGTGTGCCGCCGGTCGCTGGGTATGACCTTCCGATTCCCGGTAGCCGGATCGGAAGGACGACCAATGGCGTACGCCCAGACTGGTGACCCGTCCGAGTTCACCGGCCTGACCGGGTGGGTGGCCTCGGTGATCGAGGCGACGGGCCCGGTCGGCGTGGCGCTGCTGGTCGCGTTGGAGAGCATCGTCCCGCCGATCCCGAGCGAGATCGTGCTGGCCATGGCCGGTTTCCTGGCCCACGAGGGTCGGTTCAACGTCGTGCTCGTGGTGCTGGCCGCGACGGTCGGCTCGCTCGTCGGCGCGCTGGTGCTCTACTGGCTCGGCGCGGCACTGGGCGAGGAGCGGCTCAAGCGCTGGCTGGACCGCATCCCGCTGGTGGACCGCGACGACCTGGAGAAGGCCGACCGCTGGTTCGAGCGGCACGGCCGGTGGGCGGTGCTGATCGGCCGGGTGGTGCCGGTGGTCCGCAGCCTGGTCTCCGTCCCGGCCGGGGCCAACCGGATGCCGCTTGGCGAGTTCGTCCTGCTGACCACGATCGGCAGCGGGGTGTGGAACGCGCTCATCGTCGGCGCCGGCTACGCGCTGGGCAGCCGCTGGCAGGACGTCGGGCGGTACAGCGACTGGTTCAATTACGCGATCATCGCGGTCTTCGCCGTCATGCTGGTCAGCTGGGTGATCCGTAAGGTCCGCCGGCGCCGGGAGCGCGACGACCGGCGGTCGGTGACCGCCGGTCGCTGATCCGCGTCGCGCTCAGTTGAACTGCGCGCTGATCGACGTGAACTCCCACGTGTTCTGCGCGATGCCGGAGCAGTTGGAGACGACTCCCCCGCCCGGGCACGGCCGGTCCCGGTTGACCGACCAGAACGTGAACCGGCTCAGCCCGCGCGCCTTCGCCCAGTCCCGGATCTGGGTCCAGGTGGCCGGCGAGGTCAGCTCCTGCTGGTCGGAGAGCCCGTTCATCCCGGAGATGCCCATGTGGGCGTACGCCGTCGCGTCGGACCAGCCGAAGGCCGTCTTCAGCGTGTTCTTCAGCCCCTCGGCCGCGTTGACAGTGCTCTGGTACATGTTGGCTCCGCCGCCGAAGTCGAACGGCATGATGGTGAAGGTGTCGATGTTGGCGCCCAGCGCGGCGGCCTGGTTGATCAGGCGGGTGCCGTAGTACGACGGGCCGGTGGTCGACGTGCCGAACGTGATGATCGTCTTCAGGCCCGGGTTGTTCTGCTTGACGATCTTCAGCGCGCCGAGGATCCGGTCCTGTACGACCTCGTTCTCGAACTCGTCGCTGTTCTCGATGTCGATGTCGATCGCCTTGAGCCCGAACGCGTTGATCACCTGCTGGTACGCGCCGGCCAGGGCGCTGGCCGAGGAGCAGTTCGGGCCGAGCTTGTTGCCGCTCCAGCCGCCGATGGACGGGATCACGTCGCCGCCGGCCGCCCGGATGGCCGCGATGGTGCTGGCGTGCGCGCCGCCGGTGAGCGGGCCGCTGCCGTCCCAGGCCGGGGTGCAGCCGCCACCGGAGAGCACGAACGCGATGGTGAACCACTTCACGCCGGTCGCCGACATGACGGTCGCCGGGGCGGGCGGGTCACCCCAGCCCGGGTAGAGGTAGGGCGCGACGGCCATCGAACCGCCGCCACCGGTGCAGCCGGTGGTGCTCGCGGCGACCGCCGCCGACCGCGCCGACTCCCCCGCCGAGTTGTACGCGGCGACCGTGTAGCTGTGCGCCGAGCAGGCGGCCAGGCCGGAGACGGTCGTCGAGGTGCCGGTGACGGTGGCGCGCACCGTCGACCCCTCGTACACCCGGTAGCCGGTCACCGTGCCACCGACCGCGTTCCAGGCCAGCGAGACCGCCGAGGCGGTGGTGCCGGTGACCCGCAGGCCGCCGGGCGTGCCGGGGGCTCCCGGTGGGGTGGTGGGGCCGCCCGAGCAGGACGCGCCGTTGACCGTGCAGTTGGTGGGGTCACCGGTGCCGGCGACGATGAAGCCGAACGACGTGCTCGCGCCGGCGGCCAACGCGCCGTTCCAGGACTGGTTGCGGGCGGTCACGTGCTGACCCGAGCTGGTCACCAGGGCGTCCCAGGCCGACCCGACCGTGCTGCCGGCCGGCAGGTCGAACTGCACGTCCCAGGAGGTGATCGCCGTGGACGTGTTGTTGGTGACGGTGAACTTCGCCTCGTACCCGCTGCTCCAGCTGCTGGTGCGGGCGAAGGCGGCGGTGGCGGCCGACGCGGCCGGCGGTGCCACGACGGTGGCCGCCACCAGTGCGGCGGCCAGCGCGACGGCGAACGTCGCCACGCGGGGGGATCGGAGTTTCACGGTGGCCTCCAGGGACCGGTGTGGTGGGGGATGTCGCCCGTCGTCGAGCGGCGCTCGGTCGTGCGGGCGGGTGGTGCCGATGCCCTGCGCGGCCGGGTGGTGTGCGGGCCGCGCAGGTGGTGCGCCGACGCCGGTACGGGCGTCGGCACCGCTCAGGGCAGGGTGTCCAGGTGCGGGGCCACCGTGCGGGCGAAACCGTTGCCGTTGCTGACGTCCCAGTTCACCGACCAGGTCATCGCTCCCCGGATGCCGGGGTAGGTGCGCGGCGGCCGGAAGCTGCCGCAGTTGGTGCCCCGGGCCAGACAGTCCAGCGCGGCGTTGACCACGCTGGGCGCGACGATGCCGCCACCGGCCGCGCCCGGTCCGGCGGGCAGGCCGAGACCGACCTGGTCGGGGCGCAACCCGGCCTCCAGTTGGATGCAGGCCAGCGCGACGATGAAGTTCACAGTGCCCTGGGCGTACGCGGCGTTCTGGTCGCAGCCGAGCATCGCCCCGGAGTTGTAGAACTGGGTGTTGACGACTGTGAGGATGTCCTTGATGTCGAGCGCCAGCTTGAAGTAGCCGCCGGCCGGGTTCTGCATGTCGATGGTCTGCGGCGCCATCGCGATGATCAGACCCGACCCGACCTTGGCCCGCAGCGCGCGCAGCGCCTGCGCCATGTACGTCGGGTTGAGCCCGTTCTCCAGGTCGATGTCGATCCCGTCGAAGCCGTAGCGGGCGATCAGCGCGGCGGCCGTGTCGGCGAAGACGGTGGCCGAGGCGGCGTCGTTGACCGTGACCCGCCCGGCCTCGCCGCCGACGGAGAGGATGACCCGTTGGCCGCGGCTGTGCAGGGTACGCACATCGGCGGTGAAGTCCGCGTCGGTGTACCCGCCCAGCGCGGCGGCGAGCCCGGGGTCGATGCCGAAGGTGAGCGCGCCGGGCGTCGTGGTCGCCTCGGCGAAGGCGACGGCGACCAGGTCGTACTCGATGGGGACGTCGCGCAGCCGCAGCTCGACGGCGGGGTTGTCGAAGTTGTGCCAGTAGCCGGTGAGCAGGTGCTTCGGCAGCCCGCCGGTGGGCGGTGGGGTCGTCGGGGGTGCGGTGGTCGGGGGTGCGGTGGTCGGCGGCGGGGTGGTCGGCGGCGCCGTGGTCGGCGGAGGCGTGGTCGGTGGGGTGCCGCCGCCGCAGGGCGCCCCGTTCAGCTGGCAGCCGCTCGGCGAGCCGGAGCCGCTGGCCAGGAAGCCGAAGGAGACCGAGGCGCCCGGGGCGATGGTGCCGTTCCAGGACCGGTTGGTGAAGGTGTGCCGCTGCCCGGCGGAGGTGAGCAGAGCGTCCCAGTAGCTGCCCAGGGTGGTGCCGGCCGGCAGGTCGAAGGCGAGGCTCCACCCATTGATGGTCGAGCCTCCGCCGTTGGTGATGGTGTACTTCCCCTCCCAGCCGGAGCCCCACTCGGCGGTCTTGACGAAGCTGGCGGTGGCGCCGGCCGCGAGCGCGGGCAGCGCGACCCAGACCGCGCCGAGCGTCGCGGCGAGCGCGGTGACCAGGGACAGGACAAGGGATCTGGCAGGCTTCATGCGGCCCTCCGCGCCCGACTGGGCATCCATGGACGTCAACGTTGCCGCTAATTATTAAGACAGTTAACTGTTTCTGTCCAGGGGTGCCGGGCAACGGGAGGGCCCCGGCGGTCACCAGGGCCCTCCCCGGCCGTCAGCGGTGGGAGTTGTCGGCGGGCGACGGGGCGGCCTGGGGACGGCGCAGCACCGCCTGCTCCAGCGCCGACCAGGCGGTCGTCGTCACCAGATAGATCACTGCCGCGAGCGGCAGCACCAGCGCCACCAGCACGGTCGTGAACGGCAGCAGGGGCAGCAGCCGGCCGAGCGTGGCGGCGCCCGGCCCCTCGGTGGGCGTACCGGCCACCGTGCCGACCGCCGCCGACGCCCGGCGTGCCCGCCGCGACGACCACCAGGCCAGCACCAGCAGCGCGACAAGCAGGACGACGAAGAGCGGCCCGGCCGCCCCGGCCAACCCGTCGCTCACGTGATGGCCCAACGGCACCCCGGCCAGCCGTTCGTCCAGCAGCCCCGTGCCGCCCTCGTCGGTGGCGAACAGCCGGTACAGCACCAGCAGGAACGGCGCCTGGAGCAGCAACGGCAGGCAGCCGGCGACCGGGTTCGCGCCGGCCGAGCGGTACAGCGCGAACACCTCGCGCTGGAGGGTCGCCGGGTCCTCGGCGTACCGCTGCTGGAGATCGCGCACCCGGGGAGCGAGCGCCGCGCGGCGCCGTTCCCCGCGGACCTGCGCGACGGTCAGCGGTGCGATGAGCAACCGGACGGCGATGGTGAGCAGCACGATGGCGACGACTGTCGCCGTGCCATCGGCCAACGGTTCGAGCAGATCGGTGAGCCAGGACAACGCGGTGCCGGCGGCGCCGACGACGTCGTGCAGTGGTGCGAAAGCGAGCATGGGAAACCCCTCGGTCCGATTCCGGTGGGTCCTCCCCCGGCGGTGGCCGCCGGCGCGAAGGACCGGTGACGGTGGGATCGGCCGCGCGGCGGTGTGGCGCTACGCGGCGAAGGGGCGTCCGGGTGCGCGGGGGCGAGGTCGTCCGGCGGCGTCCGGGTCGATCTGGCGGGGAACCCGGCGACCTCGGGCGCGGGCGCGTAGCCCGGCCCAGCGTCGTGCGACGCCCGTTGCCCCCGCGTGGGCGGGCACGTGCGCGGCGAGCAGCGCGGCGAACAGGACCAGCGCGGTCAGGGCGGCCCCCGCCAGCAGATCGGCCGGGCGGTCCGCCAGCATGGTGAGCTGGGCGAACGCGGACATCCACGCGACCCAGAGGAAACCCAGCGGCACCGGCACGGGCTCAGCATAGGACCGGCTGTCACGCCGCCCGGCCGAATCGAGATCGCCCCGACCGGCTGATCCGCGCGGCACCACGCGCCAGTTGTGGCCGACACGCGCGGGCAGCGCGCCGTCCCACGTTTCCGGGCGTTGCCACTGTGGGTAACCAAGCGGCCGACCGACGCGGACGGACCCGCGAGAGGCAGAAACGGACGGTGGTGTCGCGATGACGGGCCAGCTGGCGGAGGCACCCGGCGGGACGACCGCGGGGACCGATGTGCTCACCGTGGGTGTCGAGGAGGAGTTTCTGCTCGTCGACCCGCACACCGGAGCCGCGGTGCCCGCAGTGGACCTGGTGCTGGAGCAGGTGCCGGCGGAACTACGCGGTCAGGTGGAGCGCGAGTTCCAGACCAGCCAGATCGAGATCGGCAGTCCACCCGGCCTTGAGCTGTCCTCGATCCGGCACTCCCTCGGCGTACTGCGTAAGGCCCTCGCCGACGCGGCCGAGCGGGCCGGCGTACGACTGCTGGCCATCGGCACCGGCCCGGTGGACGGCCCGGTGCCGCCGGTGGTCGACAAGCCCCGCTTCGACCGGATGATCGAACGTTTCCGGCTGCTCGTTCCCGGCCCCGGCAACAACGGCATGCACGTGCACGTGGGCGTCCCCGATCCGGAGACCGGCGTGCAGGTGCTCAACCACGTCCGGCCGTGGCTGCCGATGCTGCACGCCATCACCACCAACTCGCCGTTCGCCGGCGGTGAGGACACCGGCTACGCGAGCTGGCGCTCGGTGGAGTGGGAGCGCTGGCCGTCGGTGGCGCCGACGCCCTGGTTGGAGTCGCACGAGCACTACCAGCGGCTGATCCGTCAGTTGATCTCCAGCGGGGTGATGCTCGACGAGGGGATGCTCTACTGGTACGCCCGGCTGTCGGCGAAGTACCCGACCGTGGAGCTGCGGATCGGCGACGTCTGCCCGACGGTGGACGATGCGGTGCTGGTCGCCGCGCTGGTCCGGGCACTCGTGGCCACCGCCATGGCCGACGTCGAGGCCGGCCGGCTGGCCCTGCGCACGGACCACCACCTGCTGGTCGGCGCGCACTGGAGGGCCGCCCACGACGGCCTGGAGGGCGACGGCGTCGACGTCACCACCGGCGAGCTGCGCCCGGCCTGGGAGCTGCTGGACCGGTTCGTGGAGCGGGTGCGGCCGGCGTTGGAGCAGCACGGCGACTGGGCGGAGGTGTCCGACCTGTTGGGCGGGCTGCGCCGCCACGGCACCGGCGCGGCCCGGCAGCGTGCCGTGTACGCCCGTACCGGACGGCTCGTCGACGTGGTGCAGGACGTGGCGCGACAGACCCGCGGCTGAACACGCCCGTGACAGGATGATCCCGTGGCGCAACGACTGATCGTCATCGGCGGGGATGCCGCCGGCATGTCGGCGGCATCCCAGGCGCGACGCCGCCGCGGTCGTGACGACCTGGAGATCGTGGTCTTCGAGCGCGGTCACTTCACCTCCTACTCGTCGTGCGGCATCCCGTACTGGATCAGCGGGGTGGTGTCCGGCCCGGAGGAGCTGATCACGCGGACGCCGGAGACGTTCCGCACGCAGTTCGCCATGGACGTGCGGATGCGGCACGAGGTGACGGCCATCGACCTCGAACGGCGCGAGGTGGTCGCCCGGGACCTGGAGGGCGGCGGCGAGGTCCGCGAGCGCTTCGACGACCTGGTGTACGCCGCGGGCGCGGTGCCGGTGCAGCCACCGTGGGCGGACACCGACGCGGGCGGCGTGTTCGGGATGCAGACCCTCGACGACGGTGCGGCCCTGCGCGCCTGGCTGGACGCCGAGCCGCAGCCGCGCCGGGCCGTGGTGATCGGTGGCGGGTACATCGGCGTCGAGATGGCCGAGGCGCTGATCGAGCGGGGCCTCGCGGTGACCCTGATCGAGGCGAGCAAACAGCCCATGGCGACGGTCGACGGCGACATGGCCGAACTCGTCGCCGAGGCCATGCGCGGCCTCGGCGTCACGATCCGCACCAGCCTGCGGGTGACCGGCCTGGAGCAGCGGGACGGCCGGGTGTCCGCGGTGGTCACGGCCGAGGGGCCGATGCCGACCGACGTGGTCGTCCTGGGTCTGGGCGTACGCGCGAACACCGCGCTCGCCACGGCTGCCGGCTTTCCGATCGGGCCGACGGGTGGCATCCGGGTGGACCGCCGGATGCGGGTGCCGGGGCTGCCCGGGGTCTGGGCCGCGGGCGACGCCGTCGAGACGCTGCACCGGGTCAGCGGAATGCCGGTGCACGTGCCGCTGGGCACGCACGCCAACAAGCAGGGCCGGGCGGCCGGCATCAACATCGGCGGCGGGTACGCGACCTTCCCGGGCGTGATCGGCACGGCGGTGACCAAGGTCTGCGACCTGGAGGTGGGTCGGACAGGCCTGCGCGAGTCCGAGGCCGAGGCGGCCGGCTTCGAGTTCGTCTCGGTGGTCGCCGAGTCGACCAACCGGGCCGGCTACTACCCCGGCGCGCGGATGATGACCGTCAAGCTGATCGCCGAGCGACCCAGCGGCCGGCTGCTCGGCGCGCAGATCGTCGGCTGGTCCGAGGCGGCCAAGAGGATCGACACGTTGGCCGTGGCACTGTGGAACGGCATGACGGTGGATGACATGACCGCGCTCGACCTCGGCTACGCTCCGCCGTACGCGCCGGTCTGGGATCCGGTGCTGATCGCCGCCCGAAAGGCGGTCGACGCGCTCGCCGCTCTCGACCGCTGACCCGCGCCCGCCGTGGAGGACCACCCCGTGACCCAGACTCCGACCAGGTCGGCCGCCCGCCGACGCCCGACCATGGTCGATGTCGCCCGGCACGCCGGGGTCAGCCTGAAGACGGTCTCCCGGGTGGTCAACGACGAGCCGGTGGGGCAGGAGCTGCTCGGCCGTGTGCTGGCCGCCATCGCCGAGCTGGGTTTCCGGCGCAACGACATCGCGCGCAACCTGCGCTCGCGGCAGCTCAACGCCACCGTCGGGCTGCTGATCGAGGAGATCGCCAACCCGTTCTACGCCACCATCGCGAGCGTCGCCGCCGAGATCGCCGCCGCGCACGGCACCATGTTGATCACCGCTTCCTCGGAGGAGGACCCGGAGCGGGAACGCGCCGTCCTCCAGGACTTCACCCAGCGTCGGGTCGACGGGCTGCTGGTGGTGCCGGCCGGTCCCGACCACTCGTTCCTGCGCCGCGAGGTCGAGCTGGGCATGCCGGTGGTCTTCCTGGACCGGCCGCCGCAGGGACTGGTCGCGGACGCCGTGCTGCTGGACAACCGAGGTGGCGGCCGGGCCGGGGTCGGCGCACTGCTCGACGAGGGGCACCGGCGGGTGGGTCTCCTGCTCGGCGCGCCGAGCGTCCCCACCATGCGTGAGCGGCTGGTCGGCGCGCGGGCCGCGCTGGCGGCTGCCGGAGTCGAGCCGGACGACTCGCTGGTCCGCGACCGCCTGATCGCTCCCGAGGACGCCGGCCGGGCGGTCGCCGCGCTGCTCGACCTCCCCGACCCGCCCACCGCGTTCTTCTGCGGCAACAACCGGCTCACCGTCGGCGCCCTCGCCGAGCTGCACCGCCGGGGCAGCGACGCGGCGTTGGTCGGCTTCGACGACTTCGAGCTGGCCCACCTGATGCCCCGGCCGTTGACGGTCGTCGGGTACGACACGCGGGAGCTGGCCCGCGTGGCGACGGAGCGCCTGTTCGAGCGGATCGCCGGCGACGACTCCCCGCCGTCGACGACGGTCCTCCCCACCCGCCTCCTACACCGAGGCCTCTCCTAACCAACCCACCCCCGGGGCGATCATGGACTTGTGGTGCCTCGCGTATGCCGCGAAGTGGTGGTAAACGCCCACCACAAGTCCATGATCGCCTCGGGCAGGGCAGCGGGTCAGGTTGCCGTGGTCAGGAGGGCTTCGACTTCTGCTCGGGTCGGAGGGCTGGCGCCTCGGCGGGCGCAGGTCAGCGCGGCCACCGTGGCCGCCTGGCTTAGCACCGTCGTCCACTGCGACTCGGTCACCGCGGCGAGCCGGTCGGCCGGCCGGTCACCGAGCGCGTCGATGTCGGCCAGCGCGGCCAGCAGGCCACCGGTGAACGAGTCGCCGGCGCCGACGGTGTCGACCACTGTGGTGCGTACCGCCGGTTGTTCGTGCAGTGAACCGTTCGGGGCGAGCAACCACGCGCCCTCGCCGCCCCGGGTGACCACCGCACAGGACACCCCGGCCTCGCGCCATTCGGCAAGCACGTCGCTTACCGAGCGGTCCGGGTAGAGCCAGGTCAGATCCTCGTCGCTGGCCTTGACCAGGTGCGCGAGGCGGATCTGGCGGCGTGTCCTCTCCTGCTCCGCGGCCCGGTCCGTGACGATGCTCGGGCGGAGGTTGAGGTCGATCGAGATGGTCAGCCCGTCACGGTCGCGTTCGCGGGAGAGCAGGCCCTCCAGCACCTGCGCGCCGGGCGCGAGCGCCAGCGCCAGCGACCCGGTGTGCAGGGCCGTCGCCGACGAGCCGGCCAGGTCGGGCAGCTCCTGCGGGGTCCACTGCCAGTCCGCCGCGCCGTCGAGTCGGAACTCGTAGCTGGCCTGCCCGGTGGTGTTCAGGGTGGCGACCGCCACCGAGGTGGGCTCCTCGGCGCGGACCGCCCACCGCAGGTCCACCCGGTTGGCCGCCAGGTACTCGGCGATCTGCCGGCCGTACTCGTCGGGGCCGATCCGGGCCAGCAGCCGCACCGGCTCGTCGAGCCGCGCCAGGGTGACCGCCACGTTCGCCGGGGACCCACCCGGCACCGCCCGCTGCCCCTCGGCGGTGACCACCAGGTCGATGAGGGCCTCGCCCGCCACCACGATCATGCGGTCACCGGGCCGGGGGCGAGCGGGCCGGGACCACCGAGCGCGCCGGCCGAGCGGGACAGCAGCACCGCCTGGTACGCGTGGTAGACGTCCGGCCGGCCGTGCCAGACCGTGTCGGCGGGCAGGTTCCGCTCGTCCAGCTCGTGCCGCCAGCCGGTGCCGTCGATCAGGTAGCGGCGCGCGTACGCCCAGAAGACCCGGTACCAGTCGGCGTAGACCGCGTCCCCGGTGCGGCGGTGCAGGGTGATCGCCGCGCCGATGGCCTCGGCCAGCACCCAGTGCATCCGGGAGCGGACCACCGGCCGGTCGTCCCAGTCGATCGTGTAGACGAAGCCGTCGGCGCCGTCGACCGCCCAGCCGCGCCGCACGGCGGCCGCGAAGAGGGTACGGGCGTCGGCGAGCAGCCAGCCCGGCGGCTGCGGCAGGACCGCCTCCAGCTCCAGCAGCAACCGGGCCCACTCCAGCCAGTGGCCCATCGTCGAGCCGTACGGCCGGAACGGGTCGGCGGGCTGGTCCCGGTTGTAGTCGAGCAGGGGCGTCCAGTCGGCCGTGAAGTGCTCGGGCAGCCGCCAGTCGTGCCGGGCGGCCTCGGTGTGCACGAGGTGGGTGGCGATCCGCAGGGCCCGGTCGGTCCAGCTCGCGTCGCCGGTGGCGGCGGCAGCGGCGAGGAACGCCTCGACCATGTGCATGCTGCTGTTGGCGCCGCGGTAGTCCTCGGTGACCGTCCAGTCCCGGTTCCACGATTCGCGGACCGCGCCCGCGTCGTCGTCCCAGAACCGGTCCCGCACCACGGCGAGCACGTCGGCGAGCAGGCGGTCCGCGCCGGGTCGTCCGGCCCGGGCGGCGCTGGACGCGGCGAGCAGCACGAACGCGTGGTCGTAGCCGGCCTTGCGCTCGTCGGTCGGCGTGCCCTGCTGGTCCACGGCACCGAACCAGCCGCCGTACCGGTCGTCGCGCAGCAGCGTGCTGAGCGCGGCGACGCCGTGGTCGACGAGGGCGGCGGCATCCGGGTCGCCGTTGCGGTGGGCGAGCGCGGCCACGTGGGTCATCCGGCAGGTGATCCACGTGTAGACAGGTTCGCCACGGTCCGGGGTGCGGTCGTCGGTGAGCCACCAGAACCCGCCCTCGGGGCGGACCGCGCGACGGGCCGTGTCGAGCAGCGTGTGGGTCTGGTCGGCGAGGAACCCGTCCAGGTCGGGCAGGTCGGGCGACCCGGCCGGGGCAGGGGTCGTTGCGGCGTCGGAGCGGGGCACGTCGGTCATCTCAGCTGGTCACCGTCGAGGAGCGAAGGGGCATACGGCAAGGATCGGCGGACGAACCGGGTCCGCGCCGGAAAACCCGCTTACGGTACGCCGGGAGCCGGCCGTCCGACCGCGGTGCGACACGGAGGGAATCAAGAGGGGCCATTATTCCCTTTTGTCCGTTGACATCGTTGTCACTCATCAACCCTGCTCCGGCAGCCGGGCCACTGTCAACTTCCGGTGCGCTGCGACTAGTAGTAGTTGTCGATCGGCTGACGCGCCTCGTCGAACAGCGCCGGCCCCTCGTAGCGGACCTGAGGCAGCGCCGGGGTGGCCGGCTTGACCTCCTCGAACTGCTCGCCGGACAGGGCGTACACCACCCGACCGAGGCCGGACCGGTCGATCGCTGTCGCGCACATCGGGCAGGGCTGGCAACTGGTGAACATGGTGGTGCGGGCGGCCACGTCGCGCGAGAGTTCCCGAGCGGCCCAACGGGCCAGCTTCAGTTCCGGATGAGCCGTGATGTCCGCGTCCGAGACCACGGTGTTGTGATCCTCGATCAGAACGGTGCCGTCGGCGTCGACAAGCAACGAGCCGAACGGCCGTTCGCCGGAGGCCCCCGCCTGGCTGGCGAGTTCGACGGCGCGGCGGAGAAAGGTCTCGTCCTCGGGTGTCATCGGTCCTCCTGAGATGAGTGGTACGCGGCCACGGCCGCAAGGGTCCGCCAGGCACGTTCGGGCTCGGGATCGGTGCCCGGGGCGAAGTTCGGTACGGTCACGCCAATCCGCACGGGTCCCACGCTAGCCACAGTGGACCCGGCACGCGAACACCGTGGTGGCACGGTGGATGCCACGGGAGGGCTGGATGGATCTGCCGGAGGGGCTGGGCTGGATACGGGGGTCAGCGGTCGGCCGGGCCTGGCTGGCCACACTTCCGACGTTGCTGGCGGAGTGCGCCGAGCGGTGGTCGCTGCGACTGGGCCCGCCCTTTGAGTACGCGTACGCCTCCCTGGCGCTCCCCGCCGACCTGCCCGACGGCACGGCGGCGGTGCTCAAGCTCCAGTTCCCGACCGGGGACAGCCAGCACGAGACCGACGCGCTGGCCCACTGGGACGGCGACGGCGCGGTCCGGCTGCTCGCGCACGACCCGCAACGGCACGCCCTTCTGGTGGAACGCTGCCAACCCGGCACGCCGCTGTACGAGCTGCCGCTGGACCGGGCACTGGACGCGGCGATCCACGTGCTGCCCCGACTCTGGCGGCCGGCCGGTACGCCGTTCACCCCGCTCACCGAGGAGGCCGCCGGCTGGCTCGACCGGATTCCCCGGAGCTGGGAACGGGCCGGCCGGCCGTACGAGCGGCGGCTGCTCGACGCGGCGTGCGCCCTGCTCGTCGACCTGGCGTCGAGCCAGGGCGAGCAGGTGCTCGTCAACCAGGACCTGCACGCCGGCAACATGCTCGCCGCCGACCGCGAGCCCTGGTTGGTGATCGACCCGAAGCCGCTGAGCGGTGAGCGGGAGTTCTCGGTCGTGCCGCTCGTGCGCGGTCAGGAGCTGGGCCACTCGCCGGCCGCCGTCCGGCACCGGCTGCACCGGCTCAGCACCGACCTCGGGCTGGACGCCGAGCGGGTCCGGGGTTGGACGATCGGCCACACGATGGCCTGGAGCATCGACGGCGAGGTCGTCTTTCCGCACCAGATCGAGGTGGTCCGCTGGCTGCTCGACGGCGACTGACGCCCGGCCGGCGGCCACGCTGGCCCCGCATCCCGCGATCAAGCGCGGGCGGCGGCCGGTCAGCCGGCCTGGCAGGTGCGGCACCAGTAGAGGTTGCGGCCGGCCAGTTCCCCGCGACTGACCTCGGTGCCGCAGATGTGGCAGGGCGCGCCGGGGCGGCGGTAGACGTACACCTCGCCGCCGTGGCGGTCGACCCGCGGCGGGCGGCCCATCGCCTCCGGCAGGTGCGCGTCGCGCACGGTGTCGATCCGCCCCTGCCGGAGGGCGAGGCGCATCAGCTCGACCAGGTCGACCCAGAGCGCGTCCCAGCCGGCGCGGGTCAGGTTGCGGCCCGGCATCGTCGGCGACAACCCGGCCCGGAACAGCGCCTCGGTCACGAAGATCAGCCCGGTGCCGGCCACCACCGACTGGTCCAGCAGCAGCGCCGCGAGGGGCGTGGGGCTGCGGGAGATCCGGGCGTACGCCCGCTCGGGGTCGGCGTCGGCGCGCAGCGGATCCGGCCCCAGGCGCTCGCGCAGGGCGGTGACCTCGGGCGGGGTGAACAGCTCGCAGGCGGTCGGCCCGCGCAGGTCGAGCCAGTGCCGGTCGCTGGCCAGCCGCAGTCGTACCTGGCCGACAGGCTCGGGCGGCTCCCCCGGCCCGTCGGTGAACTTCCCGTACAGGCCGAGGTGCACGTGCAGGGTCAGCTCGCCGGCGTAGTGGTGCAGCAGATGCTTGCCGTACGCCTCGGTGCTCTCCAGCACCGTGCCGGACAGCCGGGCCGCGCCCTCGGCGAAGCGGCCCTGCGGGCTGGCGGCGTGCAGCTTGTCCCCGGCGAACAGCTCGGCGTGCCGGGCCGCCAGGCGATGAATCGTGTGTCCCTCTGGCACGGGACCCAAGGATAGTCAGCGGCAGCCGGCCGGGCCGAATGAGCAGTGCGGTCACGTCAGCCCAGGCGCTGCTCCTTGACGTCGGCCACGAACGACGCCCAGGCGCGCGGAGGGAAGACCAGGGCGGCCCCGGACGGGGCCTTGCTGTCGCGTACGGCAACGACGCCGGGGAGGTTGTCGGCCACCTCGACGCAGTCACCGCCGCTCCCGCCGCTGCGGGTGCTCTTGCGCCAGGTGGCACCGGCCAGGTCAGTCATGATGCTCCTCGATGATCGAAGTGATCATTTTCTCTGATTCTGCCTCAGTCGACGCCAGCGTCTCCAGATCAGACCAGACATGTTCGAAGGCGGCCACCTCGGCTGGCTTGTCGAGATAGAGCGCTCCGGTGATGTTCTCCAGGTAGACGGTGGTCGGCTCGGTCGACGCCCTCCCGAACGCCTGCGGGAAGCCCAGCAGGACGAAGGTGCCGGTCTCGCTGGCCAGCGGCGGACCGGCGGCGAGCGGCAGCACCCGCAGGCTGACGTTCGGCAGCAGCGCCGCGTCGAGCAGGTGGCGCAACTGCCCCACCATCGCCCGCCGGTCGGGGATCGTGCGCCGCAGCACCGCTTCGCTCAGGACGACCCGCAGGACCGGCGCGGTGGGCAGCCGGCGGACGAGGATGCCCTGCCGTTGCAACCGGACCTCGACCAGCTTCTCCCGATCCTGGGCGCTCATGGTCGGGTTCTTGCGGCGGAAAAGCTCGCTGGCGTATTCGCGGGTTTGCAGGAGGCCGGGGATCAGCTCGGAGTCGTATCGGCGAATCAGACTCGCCGACGATTCCAGGCCGACGTACAGCGAGAACCACGACGGGACGACATCGCCGTAGGAATGCCACCACCCTTTGGCACGAGTCTCTTTCGCGAGCGCGGCGACGATCTCCCGCATATCTTCCGGCACCCGGTAGAGAGCGCACATCGCTCGGGCGTCCACCACGCGCACCGGGACCAGCCCCTTCTCGATGCGCCACACCTTCTGCCGCGAGCAGTCCAGCGCCGCGGCCGCGGCGTCCAGAGTCACCGAGGCGTGCTCGCGGAGCTGGGTGAGCAGCCGGCCGAGCTGTCGTCGAGGGACCGTGGACCCGCCTGTTTCATCCGTCATGCAACATCACCGCACCCTTCCTGCAACACCGATTGTTTCGCCCCGCACACATTTCTTTTCCATTCCTCGTGCGTCAATACGGCTTGAGAGTAGGGCGGGGTGGAGTTGTTGCACAAGGGGGCCAGCGTGGAACAGGCTGTCACGTATCGGGGGCCGGAAAAGAACGCCGGGAATGGCGTTGGCAGCAATTCGGCGGGAAGGATGCCGCGGTGCGCGTGTCGTACAACGAATACCTCTTGGTCACCGCGCTGACCCTCGCCCGCCGGCATCGGCCGGTCTGGAGCTGGACGCGCTGGCGCAGGGTGTGCCGCTGCGGCGCGGAGCTGCCCTGCCGGGTCCGCCACCGCATCCCGATCAACCGTGGGCACTGGCCGACGTGACCGAGCTCAGGCCCGGCGACCTCCTGCTGATCGGGGCGGCCTGCTCGGTGCAGTTCTCCGGCGACCGCGAGCTGCGGCTGCGACTGGTGAGCGTGGACGCGCGCCCCACGTACCACGGGTGGGTCTGGCTGACCGGCTACGTCCTGGACGCCAAGGGCCTGGCCGTCGACAAGCGGGAGCTGTACGTGCAGCGGGCCGGGCTGCGGGTGCTCCGCGCCGCCCCGGTGCCGGGCAGGTCGGTCCGCGCGTGATGGGCGTACCCGGAATTGGTGTCAGGAAACGCCCAACGGGGTAGTTGAGGGCGGTACCGCGTGGGTGCCACCCGTTTCGTCGGCCACCACGCATTCATCAGGAGGTGTGTAGTGGTCAGGATTCCTTCGCTGTCCCGCCGGTCCGAGCCGGCGCCGACGCGGGACGAGAACCTCGACGGGCGCGTCGACGGCAACGACACCCCGGTCGCCGACCGGGACAGCAGCACTGCGGTCACCGACACCGGCCGGTCCGACGACGTCACCGGCCGACCGGTGGCAACCGACCGGGACGCCGACCAGACGACGTACCGCAGCACGACGGCGACCGGCGACCAGGTCGGCGAGGCCGAGCGGCGTGCCGCGGAGCGCGCGGCCGTGGCCCGGGCCGCCACCGCCCGCCCGGTGGAGGGCGACTCCCGGCCCGGCGCGGTCCGGTCGGACGGTCCGACCCGGGCGAGCAGCGCCGCGGCGACCGCCCCGACCATCGAGCGCGACACCGACGTCGACCGCGACCGCACGACCCGACGCCCCGAGCGCGACACGGACCTCGACCGGACGACCCCGCGACCCGACCCGACGGACCGCGTCGCGACCGACCGCCCGGTCGACCCCACCCCCGGCCACACCGAGCCGGAGCCGCCGGTGACGCGCGGCCCGAAGCCACGGGCAAGCCTGCTCGCCACCCTCGGCCTGATCGTCTCCGTCGCCGGTGCGCTGTTCGTGTTGACCGGCACCCTGGCCGGGTACGGCATCGGGCTCGGCGCGTTCGGCGCGGTGCTCTCGGTGCTCGGCCTGATGGCCACCCGCCGCCGGCACGTCGCCGGCAAGACCGACGCCCTGTTCGGTGTGCTCATCGGCCTCGCGGCGGTGGTGATCGGCGTGCTGGCGATGACCGGTCAGTTCGACTGGCCGACCACCGACGGCGACTGGGTGCAGCGCTTCCGCGAGTGGCTCGACTCACAGTTTGTCGACCGTTTCTAGCGGGCACTTTTCGGCTCGCCGGTGATGCACCGGCGCGGCCGGCGGTTCGCCGGCAGCCCGCAGGTGGTTCACCGATCGGGCAACACCCTTTCAGGGGCGGCGATTCGCCGCCCCTGAAGTGTGTCCGGGGTCCGCACAGGCCGTCTCCAAGAGAAGACAGCGCGCGCACCCGCGCCTCCCTCCGCTCCCTCTCTTGAGCCCCTCTCCGCCTCCTTCTTTCTCTTCCTCCTCGCTCCTGCCTTCCGGCTCACCTTCCTCCTCCTTTCGTCCTTTGCTCTGCTTCACCCCAGGCAACACGTTGCGTCCGATTACCGGACGGCAGGTGTTGCCTCCGCTGAAGCAGAGCAAAGGATGCGCCCACTGCCCCCGCAGCCGGCCCGCACGTTGACCCGCAGACGGACGGTGTCACGCACACGGACGGTGTCGTCGCACAGGCCACGTCGGGTGACGCGGAGCACCAGTCAGCCCTGACCGGCCTATCTACGCAACGAATCGCGGCCGCGCAGGCCTCACACGCAACGGATCTGCGGTCTGCGCAAGTTCTGGTGGTGGATCCTGCCGGTCGCGCCGCATACCGTTGAGCAACGGCGCCAGCCCGTGGGCCACGGTGGCCGGGCGCGCCCGACCCCTGGGAGCAGGACAATGACGATGGACGCCACCAGCCAGCGCCTGTTGATGTGCCGGCCGACGTACTTCGCCGTCGACTACGCGATCAACCCGTGGATGGACCCGAGCGCTCCGGTCGACGCCGCGCTGGCCGTCCGACAGTGGGAGCAGCTGCGCCAGACGTACCTTGACCTGGGCCACACCGTCGAGGAGATCACTCCGGTGCCCGGCCTGCCCGACATGGTCTTCGCCGCCAACGGCGGCACCGTGATCGACGGCAAGGCGATGGCCGTGCAGTTCCGCGACCCGCAGCGCGCCGACGAGGCGCCGGCCTACCGGGCCTGGTTCGAGGCCGCCGGCTTCGAAATGTACGACCCGAAGCACGTCAACGAGGGCGAGGGTGACGTCCTGCTGGCCGGTGACCACCTGCTCGCCGGCACCGGCTTCCGCACGGCGCACGCCTCGCACGCCCAGTTGCAGGAGGTCTTCGGCTACCCGGTGATCACCATGCAGCTCGTCGACCCGCGCTTCTACCACCTGGACACCGCGCTGACCGTGCTCGACGAGCGGACCGTGGCGTACCTGCCGGAGGCGTTCTCCCCCGGCAGCCAGGCCGTGCTGCGCCGGCTCTTCCCCGACGCGGTGCACGCCACCATGGCCGACGCCGAGGTGCTGGGCCTGAACGCGGTCAGCGACGGACGGCACGTCGTGCTGCCCGCGCAGGCCACCGACCTGGCCGCCAAGCTGCGCGACCGGGGCTACGAGACCATCGGTGTCGACCTGTCCGAGCTGCTCAAGGCCGGCGGCGGACCGAAGTGCTGCACGCTGCGACTCCGTCAGGGAAAGGCAAGCAAGTGATCGTGGATGACATCCTGCGTACGCCGGGAGCGGTCCGGGACGCCGAGCGCTGGACGGCGCACAACTACCACCCGCTGCCGGTGGTCATCTCGTCCGCCGAGGGCGCCTGGCTCACCGACGTGGACGGCCGCCGCTACCTGGACTGCCTGGCCGGCTACTCGGCGCTGAACTTCGGCCACCGGCACCCGCAGCTCATCGCCGCCGCGCACGCGCAACTGGATCGGCTGACGCTGACCAGCCGCGCGTTCATCCACGACCAGTTCGCCGACTTCTGCCGGGAACTGGCCGAGCTGTGCGGCAAGGACCTCGTGCTGCCGATGAACACCGGCGCGGAGGCGGTGGAGACCGGGATCAAGGTGGCCCGCAAGTGGGGCTACCAGGTCAAGGGCGTCACCCCGGGCCAGGCCAACATCGTGGTCGCCGAGGGCAACTTCCACGGCCGGACGACCACCATCGTGAGCTTCTCCACCGACGAGGACGCCCGCGCCGACTTCGGGCCGTACACCCCGGGCTTCACTGTCGTGCCGTACGGCGACCTGGAGGCGCTGACCGCCGCGATCGACGAGAACACCGTGGCCGTGCTGCTGGAGCCGATCCAGGGCGAGCAGGGCGTGGTGGTGCCGCCGGAGGGCTACCTGCCGGGCGTACGCCAGGTCTGCACCGACCGGAACGTGCTCTTCATCGCCGACGAGATCCAGTCGGGTCTGGGGCGTACCGGTCGGACGTTCGCCTGTGACCACGAGGGCGTCGTGCCGGACATGTACCTGCTCGGCAAGGCGCTCGGCGGCGGCATCGTGCCCGTCTCCGCGGTGGCCGCGAACGCCGACGTGCTCGGCGTGCTCAAGCCCGGCCAGCACGGCTCCACCTTCGGCGGCAACCCCCTGGCGTGCGCGGTGGCGATCGAGGTCGTCCGGCTGCTGGCCACCGGCGAGTTCCAGCGCCGCTCGGCCGAGCTGGGCGAGCGGCTCCGGGCCGGCCTGGAAGGGCTGGTCGGCAAGGGCCTCGTCGAGGTACGCGTACGCGGCCTGTGGGCCGGTCTGGACATCGACCCGGCCCTGATGAGCGGCCGGGAGGCCTGCGAGCGCCTCGCCCAGCGCGGCATCCTCGCCAAGGACACCCACGGCTCCACCATTCGGCTCGCCCCACCCCTGGTCATCACCGAGGAAGAGATCGACCTCGCGGTGGCGCAGCTCGCGGCGGTACTGACCGCCTGACCCTCGCGTTGATCATGAAGTTATTGCCCGCTGCCGCGGCGTGTCGTGGCAATAACTTCATGATCAACCGGGGTCGGCGCGCTGGGGCGGCAATGGGTGGAGGGCGGGCGCCGAAACCCCCGGCGCCCGCCCTTTTGCGTTAGGGGCGGGGTAGGCGCATGGCCATCGTGGGGGCCTCGGCCATCACCGACGTGGGGGTGAACGGGGCGCCGGTTGGCAACTCCTCGGCGCGGCCGATCTGCACGCCGGGGTACAGCTCGATCATGTCGTTCTCGCCCAGCACCCGGGACTGCTGCGGGGCCAGGGGGATCCGGTCCGCCTCGTTCATCGACCCGGCCGGCCGGATGCCGGAGCCGTTGGTGCTGACGTCGGTCACGATGACCTCACCGACCCGCAGCTCGAAACGGACATGACCTCGGCTGATCCACCGCCGGGCCTCGTCGTTGAGCCACTGGCCGAGCATGATCCCGCCCTCCTGCTCGGGTGCCCGGCCGGCCACCACCGGCTGCTCCTCGCTCAGTACGAACCGCCGTCGCACCAGGCCACCCACGCGTACCGCGAGCACCTCCGTACGCGGACGCGGGCCGCCGTCGCCGAGCCGCGCGCCGTGTCGCGGGCAGGTCGGCACGCCGTTGCGCAGCGAGGGCGGCGGCTGCGCGGCCGGGCTGCGGTCCGCTCCGCCGGCCAGGTCGGCGAACGCGCCACCCCCGCCACCGCCGCCGAACAACGCGCAGCCCGACTCGGGGCAGCGCCACTGCCGGGCCAGCAGCTTCGCCCCGGTCGGCGAACGCTTGCCGGCCACCGGGGCGTGCCCGCCGCCGACATGCGCGATGAACACCGGCCCACCGGCGCCCGGCACCGGGGCGACCACCCGGCCGGGCTGCTCGACCAGCCACGGGAACCGCCCGCGCAGCCCGTCGAAGCGCACCCGGGTGAGCACCGGAAGGCCGAGCAGGTCGGCGACCTCCAGCATCCGGTCCCCCGGGTTGTCGAGCACCTCGACGAGCCCGTCGTCGGCCCAGCGGCGAACCACCATCCGCTCGTTCGAGGTCAGGTCGGCGTCGGAGAGCAGCGCCCGGTGCACCACGGCGTACACCTGGACGCTGTCCTCCTCCAGCTCGCGGGAGAGCGCGTCGATGACCATGCCGAGGCGCAGCAGGCTCGCCGGCCGGCCACCGTCGATGTCCTGGTAGCGGATGATCTCGGCCAGGTCGAGCACCGCGCGGGCCAGCGACGGGTCGGTGCAGACCCGCCCCTCGATGGCGTCCAGAACCTTGCTGATCTCGAATCTCATGCCGCACTCCGGACGATGTCGTCAATCCGCCGGGCCAGCTCGATGTCCCGGTGGGTGACCCCGCCGGCCGAGTGCGTGACACAGCGGAAGGTCAGGGTCCGCCATCGGATGTCGATGTCGGGATGGTGGTCGAGCTCCTCGGCCACCGCCGCCACCCGGTCCACGACCGCGATGGCGTCCGGGAAACTGCCGAGCTGAACGGTGCGGCCGATGCCGGTCGGGTCACCCGACCAGTCGGCCAACCCGCCCAGCTCTTTCCGCACCGCGTCCGCGGTGAGCAGGTCTGCCATGACCAGACCCTACCGGTGGCGCGTCCAGCGAGCCGTACGCGCCACCGCCAGTTGACGCACGCAGACGCCGGCGGGGCGGCATCACCCGATGCC
>NZ_JBEXHY010000073.1:0-29139 GCF_040608295.1 Micromonospora sp. NPDC005197
CCGGCCGGCCCCGGGGGCGCGCTTCGCGCCCGCGCGGCCCCCCGGGGTGGTCACCCGCGGGCCGGAGCGGCCGGATCGGTCGTACCTGTACCCCGCCGCTCCTGCGATGATCTCACCGGAGGGGCCGGGCGGTTGTCACTTGGTCGGCTGGGCCTTCGAGGTGACGGTGATGGTGCCGGCGGCGATGTCCGCCTTGATCTTGTCAACCTCGGTCTTCAGCTCGGCCGGAACCTTGCCGTCGAAGTCGTGGTACGGGGCGATCGAGACACCGGTGTTGGCCAGGGTGCCGACGAAGCCCGGGTTGGCCTGCAGCTTCTCGCCACCGGCGGCCTTCACCACCGCCTCCTTGACGGCCTCCGGGATGTTCTTGACCACGGTGGTGATGATCGCGGCGCAGTCCGGGGTGCTCTCGCAGCCGTCGACGTCCACCCAGATGGTGCTGTACTTGCCGCCCGAGGCCTTGGCCGCGGCGGTGGTGCCGAGGCCGGAGCCGCCGGCGACCGGCATGATGATGTCCGCGCCCTGGGCGACCAGCGCGTCGGAGACCTTCTTGCCCTCGTCCTGCTTGGCGAAGTCGTTGGTGAAGGAGCCCTTCTGGGTCTCCTTGTTCCAGCCCAGCGCCTGGACGTTCTTGCCCTTGGCGGTGTTGTAGTACTTCACACCGTCGACGAAGCCGTCCATGAAGATCGTCACCGGCGGGATCGGCAGACCACCGTAGGTGCCCACCTTGCCGGTCTTGCTCATCCCGGCGGCGAGGTAGCCGGCCTGGAACGCGGCCTGGGCGGTGTCGAACTGCATCGGGTAGACGTTGGCGTCACCCGGGTTGGCATCGACGATGCCGAACTGCTGGTTCGGGTTCGCCTTGGCGATCTTCGAGGTGGCGTTGGCCATCAGGCCGCCGACCGCCAGGATGAAGTCGCACTTCTGGTTGACGAACTGCGTCAGGTTCGGCTCGTAGTCGGGCTCGGACTTCGACGCGACGTACTTGATGTCGATGTTGTCGTTGGCGGCCTTGGCCTCCTGCAGACCCTTCCAGGCCGAGGTGTTGAACGACTTGTCGTCGATGCCGCCGACGTCGGTCACCATGCAGGCGCTGTACTTCTTGGCGCCACTGCCGGCGTTCTTGTCACTATCGGGGGCCTCGCCACACGCGGCGGCGCTGAGCACGAGCCCACCTACCGCGAAGATCGAGGCGATCCGCATCCCACGCACCGAGCGCAAGACGTCTCCTTCCCATTGCACACCGCGCCTAGTGCGGTGGCAGCCCATCAGCCGACCTGCGGGTGTGCCGCCGGCTGTCCCACGTTACGGACGGGAGCGTACGCCCGCGCCCACCCACCGGCCGACAATCGTGCACGACTGTTGAGCGCCTGTTACCCGGGTGTAACCCTTGCGTGGGGCACATCACTCTTCGTGCTGGTAACCGAGCATCGAGGCGTCCCGAACGTCCGGTTCGCGGAGGTCATCCCCTCCGCCGGACGTTACCGCCAAAAGACCGCGACCGCCGCGTTGACCAGGGTCAGGCCGACGATCGCGAGGAAGTGGCCGCGGTTGACCACGTCCCGCTTCCGGGAGAAGAAGACCATGACGAAGATCAGCAGCGCGATCACCAACTTCGTCACAAGTTTCGCCGGGTCCGGCTCGTTGTCACCACCGCCGCGCAGCGGCGCGGAGAGACCGAGCCCGGTCAGCAGCTGGATCCCGGCGCCCCAGAGCATGGCGGAGTTGATGCGCAGCTTCCCGCTGACGTACTGCGCGATCGAGCCGCCGAGCAGCAGGGCGAAGCCGATCAGATGGACATAGAGGAGAATGAGTCGCAGTGCTTCCACGCCGCCCATCCTCCCCCATCAACGACAGTTCGTAGTAGGGGGTCGGCCGGTCGGCGCGTCGAGCCCGGTCACCACAGCCGCCACACCTGGAAGGTGGGGCCGTCGCCGGACAGGGTCGACACCCCGTCCGGCCCGGGCCGGAGCGCGGACGCCCCGCCGTACACGTTGTCGGCGGCCGGCAGCCCGGTCAGCCGCACCGGCGTGCCGGGCGCCCGGCGGGCCAGCACCAGCACCGAGCCGGCCGGCGCCTCCCGCAGGAAGACCAGCGTGTCCGGGTCGTGGTGCAGCCACCGCAGACCGCCGTGGCGCAGCGCCGGCTCCGCGCGACGCAACGCGATCAGCGACCGGTACGTGGCGAACGTGGCGGCGTCCCAACTGCCCGGCCGGCGCCACGGCATCGGGGTACGCGAGGACTCGCCGTTCGTGCCGGTCAGCCCCAGCTCGTCCCCCGCGAAGATCATCGGAGTGCCGGGCATCGTGGCGAGCAGACCGGCGGCCACCTCCTGCCGGGCGGCGTCGCCGACCACCGTCCGGATCCGCGCCGAGTCGTGCGAGCCGAGCAGCTGCCAGGAGTGCACGTACGAGCGCCACGAGACCAGCGACCGGTACGCGCCCATGGTGGCCAGCACCGCTTCCGCGTCCCGCCGGGGCACCCCGCCCGGGGTACCGAGGAAGTTCGGCACCGGCTGGTCGCCGTGGCGCAGCCAGGACCAGATCGGGTCGGTGAAGCCGACGTAGTTCATGGTGCCGTGCCAGCCATCGCGGTCCAGGTCACCGGTGTGGTCGTGGCCGTGCTCGGCCATCAGCAGGGCGTCCGGACGCTCCCCGACGACCACCGAGCGCAGCAGCGCCGCCACCTCGTGGGTGTACGCGTCGACGCCCCGCCGGCCGGTCATGTTCGCCACGTCGACCCGCCACCCGGAAAGGCCGTACGGCGGGCGCAGCCAGCGGCGCAGCGCGGCGTCCTCGGCGGTGGCGAAGCGACGGCGCAGGTCGACGCTGCCCCAGTTCAGCTTCGGCAGCGACTTGACGCCGTTCCAGGACTCGTACGAGCCGGAGCTCTCGTCGAAGTAGTACAGCCCCCGCTCGGGCGCGCGCACGTCCGAGGAGGCCGACGCGAACCAGTCGTGGCCGTCGCCGGTGTGGTTGCTGGTGATGTCGCCGAGCAGCCGCCAGCCCCGGGCGCGTACCGCCTCGGCGAGGCGGGCCAGCGCGGCGTCCCCGCCGAGCAGCGGATCGACCCGGTCGAAGCTGGCCGCGTCGTAGCGGTGGTTGGAACGGGCCGGGAAGATCGGGGTGAGGTAGACGGTGTTCACCCCGAGCCGGTCCAGATGGTCCAGCCGCTCGGTGATCCCGTCCAGGTCGCCGCCGTAGAACTGGTACGGCGTCTCGGGGCCCCGCCCGATCACCGGGGTGTCCCAGTCGCACGGGATCGCCCAGTCCGGCAGCGGCCGATCATCCGCCGCCGCCGAACGGGCGAACCGGTCCGGGAAGATCTGGTAGATCACCGCGTCCCGTGCCCAGGCCGGCGGCGCGGCGCGGGTGACCAGCTTGAAGTCGCCGTGGTCGGGCACGTCGTGGTCGGCCACACCGGCGGCGGTCAGCCACCGGGGACCGTGCCGCCCGGAGAGCAGGAAGCGGTAGTTGCTCACCGGGTTGCGCGCCTCGACCTCGGCACGCCACCAGAGGACGTCGCCCTCGGCACGGTCCACGGTGGCCGCACGGAAGTGTGGCTCACCGTCGCCGGTGGTCCGCACGTGCACCTGCCGGACGTCGGCGCCGGCCGGAACCCGGACGAAGACGTCGACGGTCTCGCCGAGCGTCGGCTCCTGCTGCGGGACGTAGCCGACGGATCCGTCGTGGTGCGGCTGCGGCGTGGTCATCCCTTGACCGCTCCGGCGGTCAGGCCGGAGACGATGTAGCGCTGCAGGAGCTGGAAGACCAGCACCGTCGGGATCGCGGTGAGCAGGGTGCCGGCCGCGAAGATCCCGAAGTTGTTGTTGCGCTCGTTGCCCTGCAACAGGCCGTACATGCCGACCGCGAGGGTCTTCGAGTCGCTGCTGGTGAGGAACACGTTGGCCATCAGGAACTCGTTGATGGTGCCGATGAACGCCAGCAGCCCGGCCACCGCCAGGATCGGCGCCACCAGCGGCAGCATGATCCGGAAGAAGACCTGGGCGTGCGACGCGCCGTCCATCGTCGCCGACTCGTCCAGTTCCCGGGGCAGGGTGTCGAAGAAGCCCTTCATCAGCCAGGTGTTCACGCCGAGCGCCCCACCCAGGTAGAGCAGCAGCAACCCCCACGGGGTGTTGAAGCCGATCGACGGCCACAGGTCGGTGATCGTGCCGAAGATCAGGTAGATCGCCACGATCGCCAGGAACTGCGGGAACATCTGGATCAGCAGCAGCGACAACAGCCCCACCCGCCGTCCCCGGAAGCGCATCCGGGAGAAGGCGTACGCGGCCAGCGCCGACAGGAACACCGACGCGAACGAGGCCACCCCGGCGATCAGCAGGGAGTTGAGGAACCACCGTTCGAAGGCGGTCCGCTCGAACAGCCCGCTGAAGTTGCCGAGCGACACCCCGTCGGTGGGCACCAGCTCGCTGGTGGAGAGCGTGCCGAGCGGATTGAGCGCGGCGGAGAGCACGAATACGATCGGGAAGAGGCTGAACAGCACGGCGAGCATGGCGACCAGGTGCCGCCAGCCGACCTGGGCGAACCAGCGGTTACGCCGCCTACCACTGATGTTCCGGTTCGCGGCCGGGCGGCCGGCCGTGTCGCCGGTACGCGCGGTGAGGGTGCTCACGAGTACACCTCCTCCTGCTTGCGGGTCCGCCGGAAACTGACCGCCGAGACGACGGCGACGATGGCGAAGATGAACAGCGAGATCGCGGCGGCGAAGCCGAACTGCGCGCCCTGCCCGCCGAAGGCCAGCCGATAGGTGTACGTGATGAGCAGGTCGGTGGCGCCGTTGGTCGGGTTGTCGGCCGGGAAGGGCGCGCCCTCGGTGGTCAGGTAGATCGCGTTGAAGTTGTTGAAGTTGTACGCGAACGACGAGATCAGCAGCGGAGACAGCGCGACCAGCAGCAGCGGCAGGGTGACCGCGCGGAAGGACTGCCAGGGCGACGCCCCGTCGACCGACGTGGCCTCGGTCAGCTCCCTCGGGATGGCCTGCAACGCGCCGGTGGCCACCAGGAACATGTACGGGTAGCCGAGCCACAGCTGCACGAGGATGACCGCGAAGCGGGCCGTCCACGGTTGGCCGAACCAGTCCACGTCCAGCCCGAACAGGTTATTGATCAGGCCGAAGTCGGCGTTGAACATGTCCCGCCAGGCCAGCAGCATCGCGAACGACGGCATGGCGTACGGCAGGACCAGCAGCACCCGGTAGAGGTTGGTGCCCCGCATCCGGGGCGAGTGCAGCACGAGCGCGATCAGCATGCCGAGCAGGAACGTGCCTGCGGTGGAGGCGATGGCGAACGCGAAATTCCAGATCAGGGTGCCCAGGAACGGGCCGGAGATGTTCTCGTCGGTGAGCACGCGGGTGAAGTTGCGCAGCCCGACGTTGATTTTCCAGCCCTGGGCCAGCCGCTCGCCGTCGGCGGCGACGAAGGCGCCCACCTCCTCGTCGGCGGTCCAGGTCTGCCCGGTTCCGGTGTCCCGGACGCAGTCGCAGCCGGCGTCGTACGCCCGCACCGCCTTGCCCTCGTACGCCCGGGACAGGCCGCTGGACCGCAGCGCGCCACCGGCGGTCGGGACGACCAGGTCGGTGATCTCCTTGCTGCGGGCGCTGGCCTGGCCGAAGTTCAGCACGGTGTAGCCGTCGGCGGCGGTGACCTTTCCGCCCGTGCCGACGGTGACGTCGGCGGCGTCGAGTCGGCGCAGCCCGCCCGCGTCGCCGGCGGAGACCGCCCCGGTGGTGGGGTCGGTGACCAGGAAGACCAGTGGCGCGGTGGCCGGGTCGCCCTTGGTGGCGACCGACAGGGCGTACTCGGCGGAGCCGGGCACCTGGGTGACCGACGAGGTCTGGATCGCGACGATCGCCTCGTCCTTGCTGCCCCGGTGCCCGTCACCGAAGTTGGTGAAGGCGGTGCTCGCCGTGTAGAGCACGGGGAACACCTGGAAGGCGATGAGGAACAGGGTGCCTGGCACCAGGTACTTGGCCGGGATGTGCCGCCGGGTGAGGTAGAGGTAGAACAGCCCGGCGGTGGTCGCCGCCAGCAGGGCCAGGCCGGCCCATTTCTCCCCGTCGATGAGCGGGAATGCCGCCCAGAGGGCGATGCCGGCGGTGAGGCCGAGCAGGAGCACCTTGCCGGCGAGGCCGGTCAGGGTGATCGGCGCGTGGTCACGCGAGCGCGGGGGTCGGGAGCCGACGGGCCCCCGGCCCGGGGTCTGCGTGGCAGACCCCGGGCCGGACAGCGGCGTACTCATTACTTGATCTGGCCGGAGATGGTCTTGCCGGCGGCGGTGATGGTGCTGGTCGGGTCGGCCCCGCCGATGACGGCGGCCTCGGCCTTGCCGAACGGGTCCCAGATGGCGGCCATCGCCGGGATCGCCGGGAGCACCTGGCCGTTCTTGCCGGCCTCCTGGAACTTCGCCAGATCCGGGTCACTGCCCTTGACCTGGTCGAGGGCGGCGGTCAGCGCCGGCGGCCGGGGCTCGGCGTTGTAGAGCGCGACGGCCAGCTCGGGAGTGGTGGTGTAGTTGGCGACGAACTCCTGGGCCAGTGCCTTGTTCTTGCCCTTGGCGGCGACGTAGAACGCCTGCACACCCACGAACGGCTGGGCTTCCTTACCGCCGGCGAAGCCGGGGATGGCGGAGATGTCGTACTTGACGTTGGCCTTCTTGACGTCGGCGATCGCCCACGGCCCGGAGACCAGGTACGCGCACTTCTTGCCGGTGAAGGTGGCGATCGAGTTGGTGTCCGCGATGGAGCGCTTGAGCACGCCCTCGCCCTTCTCGCCCAGCGCGCTGATCTTCTTGAACGCCTCGATCGACGCGGGCTTGCCCACGCCCAGGTCCTTCGGGTCGTAGTCCCCGTTGGCTCCGGTGCCGAAGAGGTAGCCGCCGGCCGAGCTGTAGAGCGGGTAGATGTGGTACGCGTCGCCGTTCTGGCCGACCTGGAGGCAGAGCGTCTCGGTGGCCTTCTTCGACGCCTTGAGCTGCTTGCCCGTGGCGACCAGGTCCTCGATGGTCTTCGGCGCCTCGGGGGCCAGCTCGGTGTTGCGGATCAGCGCCAGGTTCTCCTGCGCGTACGGCACACCGTAGAGCTGACCGTTGAAGGTGACCGCCTTGATGGCGGTCGCGTTGAACGCGCTCTTCTGCTCGGCGGCGAGCTGCACGGGGTCGATGGCGCCGTTCTGCACCAGGTTGCCGATCCAGTCGTGCGCGCCGACCACCACGTCGGGGCCGCTGCCCTGCTGCGAGGCGGTGACGAAGTTGGTCTGCAGGTCCTTGCTGACGGCCTGGACCTCGACGGTGACGCCGTTCTCCTGGCCGAACTTCTCGGCGAACGGCTTGAGGGCAGCGGTGCGCTTGTCGTCCGCCCAGATCACCAGTTTGCCGCCGGCCGCCTTGGGGGATTCCTTCGCGGCCGGCTTGTCGCTGTCGCCACCACAGCCGGAGGCGGCGAGCGCCAGGGCGAAGAGGGCGACCACACCCGCGGTACGGATGCGCATCGGTACTCCTGTCGTCATGGCGGATCCGCCGGGGGAAGGACGGTCCGCCAGTGGGAAAACTGAAAGTTTTTGCCAACCGGCGCAGCGATGCTGCGCCGCTGCTCGCGTATGTTGCGGGGACGTTAGCAAGAGGTTGCAGATAATGGAAGGGCTTGCAGAGAGCCCCGCAAGAACTTGCCGGTGGGCTAAAGTGCCGCCATGCGCGCTCGACTGTCCGACATCGCCCAGCAGGCCGAAGTCAGCGAGGCCACGGTGTCGCGGGTGCTCAACGACCGCCCCGGCGTGGCCCCGGAGACCCGACAGGCCGTCCTCACCGCCCTCGACGTCCTGGGCTACGAGCGACCGGCACGACTGCGCAAGCGCAGCGCCGGCCTGGTCGGCCTGGTGGTGCCCGAGTTGGACAACCCGATCTTCCCGGCGTTCGCGCAGGTCATCGAGTCGACGCTGGCGCAGAGCGGGTTCACCCCGGTGCTCTGCACCCAGACCGCCGGCGGCGTGACCGAGGACGAATACGTGGAGATGCTGCTGGACCGGCAGGTCTCCGGGATCGTCTTCGTCTCCGGCCTGCACGCCGACACCGCCGCCAACCACGACCGCTACCGGGCGCTGATCGCCCGGCCGCTGCCGGTCGTGATGATCAACGGGTACGTCCCCGGCATCGGCGCCCCCTTCGTCTCCTGTGACGACCGGGAGGCCGCCGACCTGGCCGTGGCCCACCTCGTCGCGCTCGGGCACCGGCGGATCGGCCTGATCACCGGCCCGGACCGGTTCGTGCCGGTGCAGCGCAAGGTGGCCGGCTGGCGGGCGGCGATGACCCGCCTGGCCGGCGTCGCCGAGGCCGACCTCGGCCCGCTGGCCGAGCTGACACTGTTCGGTGTGGAGGGTGGCGAGGCGGCGGCCGGCCGGCTGCTCGACCGGGGCGTCACCGGCCTGGTCTGCGGCTCCGACCTGATGGCGCTCGGTGCGGTGCGGGCGGCCCGGCAACGCGGTCTGACCGTTCCGGGCGACCTCTCCGTGGTCGGCTACGACGACTCACCGCTGATGGCCTTCACCGACCCGCCGCTGACCACGGTGCGGCAACCCGTCATCGCCATGGCGGTGGCGGCGGTCCGGGCCCTGGTGGACGAGATCAACGGGCACGGCGCCCCGCACTCGGAGTACCTGTTCCGCCCCGAGTTGGTCGCGCGGGGCTCGACCGCGGTCGCCCCGGCAGCCGTGCGGTTTCCTTACGCAAGATCTGCTTGACTCTTGCAGAGGCGGGCGGCATATTGCTCAGACAGCCGCGCCCGAGCCTGAGACAGACGGGGAAACATCACCAATGACCGTCAGCACCATCACCCCGCCCCGCACCGACGACGACTGGTGGCGCTCGGCGGTCGTCTACCAGGTCTACGTGCGCAGCTTCGCCGACAGCAACGGTGACGGCGTCGGCGACCTCGCGGGCATCCGGGAGCGGCTGCCGTACCTGCGCGACCTCGGGGTGGACGCGCTCTGGCTGACCCCCTTCTACACCTCCCCGATGATCGACGGCGGATACGACGTCGCCGACTACCGCGACGTCGACCCCCTGTTCGGCACCCTCGCCGACTTCGACGCGATGATCAGCGACGCGCACGCCCTCGGCCTGCGGATCATCGTCGACCTGGTGCCCAACCACACCTCCAGCGCGCACCGCTGGTTCGTCGACGCCCTCGCCGCCGGCCCCGGCTCGCCCGAGCGGGCCCGCTACCTCTTCGCCGACGGCCGGGGCGAGCACGGTGACCTGCCCCCCAACGACTGGGAGAGCATCTTCGGCGGCCCGGCCTGGACCCGGATCGCCGACGGCCAGTGGTACCTGCACCTGTTCGACCCGGCCCAGCCGGACCTGAATTGGCGGCACCCCGAGGTCCGCGCCGAGTTCGAGGACGTCCTGCGGTTCTGGCTCGACCGGGGCGTGGACGGCTTCCGCGTCGACGTGGCCCACGGCATGATCAAGGCCGAGGGTCTGCCGGACGTCGGCTTCAGCACGGCGACGACCGGGCAGCGCCAGGTCGACCTGCTCGGCAAGGCCCGCCTGCCCTACTTCGACCAGGACGAGGTGCACGAGATCTACCGCGCGTGGCGACCCATCCTGGACAGCTACCCCGGCGGTCGGATGGCGGTCGCCGAGGCGTGGGCCGAGACGCCGCAGCGGCTGGCCCGCTACATCGGCCCGGACGAGCTGCACCAGGCGTTCAGCTTCGACTTCCTCGACGCCACCTGGTCGGCCGACTCGTTCCGCAAGGTGATCGACACCGCCCTCGCCGAGGCGACAGTGGTCGGCGCGCCCACCACCTGGGTGCTGTCCAACCACGACAAGCAGCGGCACGTCACCCGCTACGGCGACGGCGCCGAAGGGCTGCGCCGGGCGCGCGCCGCCAGCCTGCTGATGCTCGCCCTCCCCGGCAGCGCCTACCTCTACCAGGGCGAGGAGTTGGGCCTGCCCGAGGTTCTCGACCTTCCCGACGAGCTGCGCCAGGACCCGGCGTTCCTGCGGACCGGCGAGAGCCGCGACGGCTGCCGGGTGCCGATTCCGTGGAGCGGTGAGCTGGCGCCGTACGGCTTCGGGCCAGCCGGCAGCGAGCTGAGCTGGCTGCCCGCCCCGACGACCTGGGACGCCCTGTCGGTCGCCGCGCAGGCCGGTACGCCCGACTCGACGCTGGAGCTGTACCGGGCCGCCCTGCGTATTCGTCACGAACACCCGGCGCTGGCCGTCGACGCCGGCGAGGTCACCTGGTTGCAGGCCGAACCGGGCGTGCTGGCCTTCTCCCGCACCGCGGGCACCACCGCGCTGACCTGCGTCGTCAACCTCAGCGGAGCGCCCGTGGCCCTCGACGGGTACGGCGAGCTCATCGTCGCGAGCGCGCCGCTCACCGATCGCCTGCTGCCCGTCGACGCGGCCGCCTGGTTGGAACGGCGCTGAGCGGGTAAGCCCAACTCGACCTGGTCGTCCGTCGTGCCCCGCGCCAACGGGCGACTGGGCTACCGGCCCCTTGTGGTGGGGGGTGAGGTGCACCGGCGTCACGCGGAGTCCACTCCGCGCGGCGCCGGTGTCCGTGTGTGACAGGTGGTGTGCCCCGGTGCACGGCACGTCGACTCGGCCAGACCGAGAACGAACGGTTCACCGTGCTCGCCGACCCCGAGGGCAACGAGTTCTGCGTGCTGGACGGGCCGCCGACCCGCTGAGCGGTCGCGTCACTTCGCGGTGAGCAGCGCCGCGATCCGGGTGAAGCCGGCGCGCACCTCGGCCTCGTCCGGCGGCTCGGCGGGCTCACCGTGGCCCGCCTCGTCGGCCGCCGCGTCCAACTCCTCGTCGATCACGTCCTCGAAGTCCCCGTACAGGTCCGCCCCCTCGACCTGCCGGGCCTCGTCCTCCGCGGCCACCTGCGCGGCGGCGATCTCGCTGCGGATCTCGTCGGCCGACAGCGCCGGCAGCAGCGGCTCGACCACGGCCATCAACTGCTCATCGGCCACCACCGCCTCGGCCAACGCCAACGCGTGCGGCCGTTCGTACGGCCCGCAGACCACCGGCTCCCACTCGTCGAGGTCGCCCAGCGGCCCGAAGGTGATGATCCACGGCAGGCCGAGCATCGGCGAGTCGGCCGGCAGGTCCAGTGTCATGAGTGCGCCCACGGGCTCATCATGGTCCGCGAACGCGAGCATCGGTGCCGTTCTGTTCAGTTACCGCCCGTCCGGCGCCCGATCGGCCGTTCAGCGGCCCGGCGCTATACCGCCGCGAATCAACGCGCGTACAGGGTGAGCGCGAAGTTCTCGTCGGAATTGTGGTTGGCGTTCAGTTCGTACTCAGAGGTCCGCCGGAGCTGATAGGTCGGAGCGGAGAAGTCCACGCCGACCAGCCAGTTGAGCACCGCCTTGCGTTCCTCCGCCTTGAGCACCGGACCGATGCAGCCCTCGACCAGCGACTGCAACAACGGCCGCTGCACGGCACCACCCAGCTTGACCATGCAGAGGACCTGGGCCACCTCGTTCGTGCGGTCCTTCGAGGGCTGACCGACCGCGGCCGACAACTGGCCCTGCTTACCGGGCAGGGTCACCCGGATGATGTGCAGCGCGCCGTCCACCGTGACCGGGACGCGCCACCGCTCGGCCCAAGCGTCCGTGACCTTGCTCGGTGTCATGCCGGGGAACGCCGCCATCGGTCCGGAAGGAGTGACGGCGGGTGAGCTGTTCACGTCCTCCCCCGGGTTGCCTCTGGTGCCCTGCGAGGCGGCGGGAAGCGCTCGGGTACGCACAGCCGCAACATCGGTCAATATTGCGCATTCATTGACATCTCTGGAGCCGGTAGCCCTCGGCAACACAAGCGATAACCACGGGGGAACGTTGATCGACCTGCAGGGGCTCAGTCGTGCCGGGTGGCGTCGACGGCGGCGCGGACGAGAGCGACAGCACGGTCCGGGGGTACGCCCAGCCGCCGGGCCTCGGCGGCGTACTCGACGGCGGCCCGGTGCAGCCGGTCGACGGCGTCGTCGCGGCCGGGTGCGACGAAGGTGCCGTTGCGCCCCCGGGTCTCCAACAGCCCCGCCACCTCCAGTTCCCGGTACGCCCGCGCCACCGTGTTCGCGGCCAGCCGCAGGTCGGCGGCGAGCTGCCGGACGGTGGGCAGTCGGCTGCCCACCGGCAACCGGCCGTCGCCGATCAGCTCGGCGAGCTGCACCCGCACCTGCTCGTACGGGGGCACCGGCGAGTCGGGATCGACCGTGATCAGCACGTCAGGCACCTCCGCCATCAGCCCGCACCGCCCGGCGCACCGGGATCGGTGTCCTCGTCGAGATCCACCGGCGGGGCGCCCTCCGCCAGATCCACCACCCGCCCGCTCGTACTGGTCGCGAGCAACGCCGCCCCGAACAGCACCAGTTGGTTGAGCAGGTAGAGGTAGAGCAGCAGACCGACCGCGCCGGCCACCACCGTGTACGCCGGGTTGCGCTCGGTGCGCACCACGTAGTACCGCCCGACGGTGTTGAGCAGCGTGATGCCGATCGCCACCAGCAGCACCACCGGGCGCAGCCGGGACCGGCTCATCCGCAGCCGGGGCACCGCGAGCAGCAGCGCGGTGGCGAGCACAGCGTTGACCAGCACGCTGAGTACCGCGCTGACCGTGGTCAGCCCGACCGACCCGGTGCTGCGCAGCAGGAAGCGCAGCAGCGACTCCAACGCGTCCACCGCCGCCACCGAGAGGCCGAGCAGCACGAAGACGCCGATCATCACCCCCAGGTCGACCAGCCGCCGGACCACGAGGTTGCCGGGCTGCTGGTTGAGCGCGTACATGAGGCGCTGAGAGGAGCGGATCGCCTCCACCCAGCCGATCCCGGTGAAGACCAGGATGACCAGGCCGACCACGCCGACCGTGCCGCTGGAGTTGGCGATCTGCTGCGCGTCCAGGAACGGCAGGTTCTCCTTCAGGAACCTGGCCGCCGCCGCGGAGACCTCGTCGTTGTCCTCCAGGATCGCGCCGAAAATGGAGTACGCGACCAGAGCCAGCGCGAAGACCGCGAAGAAGCCGTAGTAGGCGATCGCCGCGGCGAGCCGCCCGGCCAACACCTCGGCGTAGAGCGCCCCGGCACGCCACACGTGGTCGAACAGGCTCGACCGGCTGCGCGCGGCACCCACCCAGCGGTCGATGCCCGCCTCGATACGGCCGATCACGTTCACGCGATCATCCTCGCCGATCTTTCACTGCCGCCGTCGCAACCGGCGCAAGAGTGCTCGCCGCCCGGCGGGTCGCCGACCGTCAGTCGCCGAGGCGGAAGTCCCGGCGGGGCTGCCACCGGGCCTGCCCGCTGTGCGAGAAGAGGGTGAACCCGTCGACCTCGAACATCGCGGAGAAGTCGGCCAGATCCTCGTACACCTTGTCCAACGCCTCGCCAGGGACGTCCTGCGCCACGGTGACGTGCGGATGGTACGGGAAGCGGGTCTGGCGGTGCAGGCCCGGCGCGGCCGCGATCGCGGCGGCCAGCAGTTCGCATTCGCTGATCCCGGCGGCCACCGCGACGAACACCACCTGCGTCACGGGCCGGAACGTGCCGGTGCCCCGCAGGTGCAGCGTGAACGGCAGATGCGCGGCGGCCACAGCGGCAAGGTGCCGCTCGACGCCCGGCAGGACGGCGGTCGGGATCTCGGTCGGACCGAGCAGCGTCACGTGTGCCGGCACCGCGAGGGGATCGCCCGCCTCGACCCGGCGCCGGGTGAGCTGGGCCCCCCACGGCTCCGGGATGTCCACCGCTATGCCGATCTGGACGGTGTCGCCGGACGGCGGCACCCCGCCACTGCGATCCACGCTCCGTGCCGCCACGTCGGCCACCGACCCGCCCACCCGTCCCGCAGCGCTATTCGCCGCGCACCGGCGGGAAGAAGCCGACCCGCTCGTACGCGGACCGCAGGGTCGCGCCGGCCACCGACCGGGCCTTCTCCGCACCGGCGGCGAGCAGCTTGTCCAGCTGCGCCGGGTCGTCGAGGTAGGTGCGCGTGCGCTCCTGGATGGGGCGGACGAACTCCGCCACGACCTCGGCCAACTCCTTCTTGAGGTCTCCGTAGCCGCGGCCGGCGAACGCTGCCACCAGCTCGTCGATGCCACGCCCGCTGAGCGCCGAGTAGATGGTCAGCAGGTTGGACACGCCCGGCTTGGTCTCGGCGTCGAAGACGATCTCCCGACCGGTGTCGGTCACCGCGGAGCGGATCTTCTTGGCCGACCGGGCCGGATCGTCCAGCAGGTCGATGATGCCGGCCGGCGAGGACGACGACTTGGACATCTTCGCCGTCGGGTCCTGCAGGTCGGTGATCTTCGCGGTGTCCTTGACGATGTGCGGCGCGGGCACCGTGAACGTCGCGCCGAACAGCGAGTTGAACCGCTGGGCCAGGTCGCGGGAGAGCTCCAGGTGCTGACGCTGGTCCTCGCCGACCGGCACCGCGTTGGCCTGGTAGAGCAGGATGTCGGCGGCCTGCAGGACCGGGTAGGTGAACAGCCCGACGCTGGCCCGCTCGTTGCCCTGCTTCTGCGACTTGTCCTTGAACTGGGTCATCCGGCTGGCCTCGCCGAAGCCGGTGATGCAGCCGAGCACCCAGGCCAGCTGCGGATGCTCAGGCACCTGCGACTGCACGAACAGGGTGCTGCGCTCCGGGTCGAGACCGACCGCGAAGAGCTGGGCGGCCGCCACCCTGGTCCGCTGGCGCAGCAGCGCCGGGTCGTGACCCGCGGTGATGGCGTGCAGATCCACCACGCAGTAGAACGCGTCGTGGGTGTCCTGCAGGGCCACCCAGTGCCGCACGGCTCCCAGGTAGTTGCCGAGGTGGAACGAGTCGGCCGTCGGCTGGATGCCGGAGAAGACGCGGGGTCGCTCGGAAACGTCGGGCATGGCGATAATTCTGTCAGCAAGCAGGCGGGGCCGTCATGACGGGCCGGCGCGTCGGCCTCGGCCGGCCGGTGTCGGGGCGCTGACCTCGCGTGGCACGCCCACGCGCCGCTGCTCCGGCACGCGGAGCGCCGACACCGCGAGTCGGGCGACCCGACGTCCGTCCAGGGCCAGCACCCGCAGCAGCCAACCGTCCGCCGGGTCCACCGGATCGGGACCGCCGTCGTCGGGCGGCTCGGCGGGTACGGGCACCTCGTCCCCGGGCAGTGGCAGCCGGCCCAGCACGGCCATCACGTACCCGCCGACCGTCTCGTACGGCCCGGCGGGCAGCGCCACGCCGGTCCGCTCGGCGAAGTCGGCGAGGTTGAGCCGGCCGTCGACCACCGCCGGCAGGCCGGCGTGCGGCGGGTCGGGGGTCGTGTCGTACTCGTCGTGGATCTCCCCGACGAGTTCCTCGATCAGATCCTCCAGGGTGACGATCCCGGCGGTTCCGCCGTACTCGTCGATCACCACCGCCAGGTGGTGACCCTCCCGGCGCATCTCGGTCAGCGCGGCCAGGACCGGCTTGCTGCCGGGCACCTGCTTGACCTCACGGGTCAGCTCACCGACGGTGACGCACGGGTCGGCGTCCGGACGCAGCAGCACGTCCCGCAGGTGCACGAACCCGACCACGTCGTCCTGGGTGCCATCGGTCACCGGGTAACGGGTGTGCGTCTCGGCCCGCACCAGCCGGGCGGCCTCGGCGATGGTCAGCCGGGCCGGCAGGAAGACCACCTCGGTGCGGGGCATCATCACCTCGCGGACGAGACGCGCGCCGGCCACCAGCACCTCGTCGATGATCCGCCGCTCGTCCGGGTCGAGCACCGTGTTCACCGCGAGCAGGTCCCGTAGCTCGGCCTCGGAGATGCGTTCCCGCCCGGCCGCCGGGCCGGCCCCGAGCAGGTCGGTGACGAGGCGGGTGGCGCCGTCGGCGGCGCGGACCAGTATCCGGGCGACGGCTCGGGCGAGCGGGCCGGGGTCGCGGCGGGGCTTCCCCCGCACGCGTCGCCGGAGCCCGGAACGGGCCGCTTCCCGCATGACAGAGATGGTAGACACCGGGTGCCCGCCGTACCGGCGATCGCGCGGAGTCATCGGCGATGTGCGGCTCTGTTTAAACGTGAGAGATTATGATGGAATGGGTTGGCGGCGTGGTCGGCTCCGGTCTCATCCGCCGCCGTAGGGTGATCACCAAAGGCCACGTCCCGGCGGGCCAGGCAGGAGGCAACGACGTGAAACTGCTCGTCACCGGGGGCGCCGGGTTCATCGGCAGCGTGGTGACCCGGATGCTGCTCGACGCGGGCCACCAGGTCGTCGTCCTGGACGACCTGCGCACCGGTCACCGCGAGGCGCTCGCTCCGGACGCGACCCACGTCGAGGCGTCCATTCACGACGCCGCCCAGATCCTCACCCCCGACGCCGGCTTCGACGGGGTGCTGCACTTCGCCGCCCTCATCGCCGCCGGCGAGTCGATGGTGAAGCCCGAGCTGTACTGGCAGACCAACACCGTCGGCTCGCTCGCCCTGATCAACGCCGTCCGCGCCGCCGGGGTGCCCCGGATGGTCTTCTCCTCCACCGCCGCCGTCTACGGCAACCCCACCGAGCTGCCGATCACGGAGACCGCGGTCAAGGCGCCCACCAACACGTACGGCGCCACCAAGCTCGCCGTCGACATGGCGCTCACCTCCGAGGCCATCGCGCACGGGCTGGCAGCCGTCTCGCTGCGCTACTTCAACGTCGCCGGCGCGCACCTCGCCGGCGACGTCGCGCTCGGCGAGCGGCACGACCCGGAGACGCACCTCATCCCGATCGCCCTGGAGGTCGCCGCCGGCCGGCGGGAGAAGCTCCAGCTCTTCGGCGACGACTACCCCACGGCGGACGGCACCTGCGTCCGCGACTACATCCACGTCGCCGACCTGGCCCGCGCCCACCTGTTGGCGCTGGACGCCGCCACCGGGGGCCAGCACCGCATCTACAACCTCGGCAACGGCAACGGCTTCACCAACCGGCAGGTGGCCGACGTGGTCCGCGAGGTCACCGGGCACCCGCTGCCGGTCGAGGTGGCGCCGCGCCGCGAGGGCGACCCCGCCGAGCTGGTCGCCTCGTCCGCGCTGGCCCGTGACGAGCTGGGCTGGGTGCCGCAGAAGCCCACCCTGCACGACATGGTCGGCGACGCCTGGGCCTTCTACCGGACGCACGTCCTGGAGCAGTCATGACCAGCCCCACCGGTGACGTCGTCGAGCGGGCCGCCGCCGGCTTCACCGACCAGTACGGCGGCCAGGCCACCGGCCTCTGGGCCGCGCCCGGCCGGGTCAACCTGATCGGCGAGCACACCGACTACAACGACGGGTTCGTGCTGCCCTTCGCGCTGCCACTGCGTACCGTTGTCGCCGCCGACCGGCAGGATGACGAGCGCTGGACGGTCTGGTCCGAGCTCTCCGACGAGACGATCACCTTCGGCGCGGACGACGTGGCCGAGCCCGGCCGGGTGACCGGCTGGGGCGCGTACGTGGCCGGGGTGGTCTGGGCGCTGCGCGACGCCGGCCACGCGGTGCCCGGCGCCCGGCTGGCGATCGCCTCCGACGTGCCGCTGGGTTCCGGGCTCTCCTCGTCGGCCGCGCTGGAGTCGTCCGTGCTCGCCGCCCTGCTCGACCTCGGTGAGCTGGACCTGTCCCCCGAGCGGCGGCCGCGGCTGGCGCAGCGGGCGGAGAACGTCTACGTGGGCGCGCCGACCGGCATTATGGACCAGTCCGCGGTGATCCGCTGCCGCGCCGGGCACGCGCTCTTCCTCGACTGCCGCGACGAGTCCGTCGAGCACATCCCGTTCGACCTGGACGCCGCCGGGCTGGCCGTGCTGGTCATCGACAGCCGCGCACCGCACCGGCACGCCGACGGGGAGTACGCCGCCCGCCGCCGCTCCTGCGAGGCGGCCGCCAAGGCGCTCGGCGTCGCCGCGCTGCGCGACGTGGCCGTCGACCAGCTCGACAGCGCACTGGCCCGCCTCGACGACGAGGAGACCCGGCGGCGCGTCCGGCACGTGGTCACCGAGGACCAGCGTGTGCTGGACACGGTGGCGCTGCTGCGCGCCGGCCGGGTCCGGGACATCGGCCCGCTGCTCACCGCCTCGCACGTCTCCATGCGCGACGACTTCGAGATCACCGTGCCGGAGATCGACACGGCCGTCGAGGCGGCGCTGTCGGCCGGCGCGCTGGGTGCCCGGATGACCGGCGGCGGGTTCGGCGGCTGCGTCCTCGCCCTGGTGGAGACTGATCGCGCCGAGGCGGTGGCGGCAGCCGTCACGGCCGCGTACGCCGAACGCGGTTTCACCGCCCCCACCACGCTCCCGGTCCTCCCCGCCCCCGGCGCAACCCGCCTGCACTGACCCCACCCCGGCCCCCCACCCCCCGGCCCCCCACTCGCTGGTTGATCAAGAGGTTTGCGTCAGTCCGAGCCCGGATTTTGACGCAAATCTCTTGATCACGAGTCGCGGCGGCGGGCGCGGGGGCGGGGGCAGGGGCAGGGGCAGGGGCAGGGGCAGATCGTGCTCGTTCATGGAAGTAGTGGCCTCGCCCGGTGGGCGAGGCCACTACTTCATGGATCGAGTGCGATCATGCCGGCGCCGAGCCGGCGAGGGCCGGGGGCGCTGGGTTTAGCTGGCTTCGACGATCATGGCGGCGCCTACCGTGCGGTTGGTGGCCTCGTCGATGATGACGAAGCCGCCGGTGGTGCGGTTGCGGCGGTACTCGTCAGCGAGGAGCGGCACCGTCGTGCGCAGCCGCACCCGGCCGATCTCGTTGAGCCGCAGCTCGTCGGCCGACTCGTCGCGGTGCAGTGAGTTGATGTCCAACCGATAGTGCAGCCCCCGCACGATTGCCCGTGCCGACCGGGTGGTGTGCTTGATCGCGTACCGGCCGCCGACCCGCAGCGGGCTGGTCTCGTCCATCCAGCAGACCATCGCCTCGATGTCCTGGGCGACCGCCGGCGCGTTGTTCGGCCGGCAGATCATGTCGCCCCGGGAGATGTCGATCTCGTCGGCCAGCCGTACCGTCACCGACATCGGCGGGAACGCCTCCGCGACCGGCCCGTCGGCGGTCTCCACGGCGGCGATCCGGCTGGTGAAGCCGGACGGCAGCACCATCACCTCGTCGCCCGGCTTCAGCACGCCGGAGGCGACCTGACCGGCGTAACCCCGGTAGTCGGTGACCGTCGTGGACTGGGGGCGGATCACGTACTGCACGGGGAACCGGACGTCGACCAGGTTGCGGTCGCTCGCGATGTGCACCCGCTCCAGGTGGTGCAGCAGCGACGGGCCCTCGTACCACGGCATGTTCTCCGACCGGGTGACGATGTTGTCGCCGCGCAGCGCCGAGATCGGCACCACGGTCAGGTCCGGTACGTCGAGCTTCGCGGCGAACGCGGTGAACTCGTCGGCGATCCGCTCGTAGACTTCCTGCGACCAGTCGACCAGGTCCATCTTGTTGACGCACAGAACCAGGTGCGGCACCCGCAGCAGCGAGCAGAGGAACGCGTGCCGGCGGGACTGCTCGACCAGGCCCTTGCGCGCGTCCACCAGGATCAGCGCCAGGTCGGCCGTCGAGGCGCCGGTGACCATGTTGCGGGTGTACTGGATGTGCCCGGGGGTGTCCGCGATGATGAACTTGCGTCGAGGCGTGGCGAAGTACCGGTACGCCACGTCGATGGTGATGCCCTGCTCCCGCTCGGCGCGCAGGCCGTCGGTGAGCAGCGCCAGGTTGGTGTACTCGTCGCCACGGGCCGCGCTGACCGCCTCCACCGCCGCCAGCTGGTCGGTGAAGAGCGACTTGGTGTCGTAGAGCAGCCGGCCGATCAGGGTCGACTTGCCGTCGTCCACGCTGCCGGCGGTGGCGAACCGCAGCAGGTCCATCGGCCGCGCCTCCGGGGTGGCCTCGGTGCCGGCAACGGCCGGGGCCACGATCTCGGTGGTCATCAGAAGTACCCCTCCCGCTTGCGGTCCTCCATGGCGGCCTCGCTGACCCGGTCGTCACCACGGGTCGCGCCCCGCTCGGTGATCCGCGTGGCCGCCACCTCCTCGATGACCTTCTCCACCGTGTCCGCGTCCGAGCGGACCGCCGCGGTGCAGGAGGCGTCGCCGACGGTGCGGTAGCGCACCTGCGCCTTGAACCGTTCCTCACCCGCGCGGGGACGGAAGAACTCGTTGACCGCGTAGAACATTCCGTCCCGCTCGATCACCTCGCGCTCGTGCGCGTAGTAGATCGACGGTAGCGGGATGCGCTCCCGGGCGATGTAGTGCCACACGTCCAGCTCGGTCCAGTTGGACAGCGGGAAGACCCGGATCGACTCGCCCGGGTGGTGCCGGCCGTTGTAGAGCGACCACAGCTCCGGGCGCTGATTCTTCGGATCCCACTGGCCGAACTCGTCGCGGAAGCTGAACACCCGCTCCTTGGCCCGCGCCTTCTCCTCGTCGCGGCGGGCGCCACCGAACAGCGCGTCGAAGCGGTGCTTCTCGACCGCGTCCAGCAGCACCGGCGTCTGGATCCGGTTGCGCATCCCGTCACCGGACTCGCGGACCAGCCCGCTGGCCAAGGCCTCCGGCACGCTCGCCACCACGAGGTGCAACCCCAACTCGGCGACCCGCTGGTCGCGGTATTCGAGCACCTCGGGGAAGTTGTGCCCGGTGTCGACGTGCATGACGGGAAAGGGAATGTTGGCCGGAGCGAACGCCTTCTGCGCCAACCGCAGCATGACGATCGAGTCCTTGCCGCCGGAGAAGAGCAGCACCGGGCGTTCCATCTCGGCGACAACCTCGCGCATCACGAAGATGCTCTCCGCCTCAAGGGCGTCCAGGTGGGAGACCCGGTAGGCCGCGGGGGACGTCATGACACTCGCTCGCTCATCCGATTTCCAGACCTTTCCGGTCGGACATGTCAAGAAGTGCGCTCAGGCTACCCGGAATGCCTCTGCAGCGCTGCAAGCAACCGGTTGGCGAGATCCTTGCGACAGACCAGCAGGTCCGGCAGGCGCGGATCCGCCTCGTTGTATCGAAGCGCAGAACCGTCGATCCGGGAAGCGTGTAGTCCGGTGGCCGTCGCCACAGCCACCGGGGCCGCCGAATCCCACTCGTACTGCCCACCCGCGTGGATGTACGCGTCCACCTCGCCGGTCACCACCGCGGCGATCTTCGCACCGGCCGAACCCATCGGCACCAGGTGCGCGCCGACGTCCTCGGCCAGGTCGGTGAGGAACACCGGCGGTCGGCTCCGGCTCGCCGCCAGGCGGATCTTGCGCTCACCGGCCGTCGCCGCCTCCACCGTCATCGGCGGGTACGCGGGCGGGTAGTCGGTGCCCAGCACCCGGTGCTGCGCCGGCAATCCCACCGCTCCGGCGACCAGCCCGTGCGGGCTCGGCGCGCTCCGCGCCCAGAGGGCGACGTGCACGGCCCAGTCCGAGCGGCCCTCCTCGGCGAACTCCCGGGTGCCGTCCAACGGATCGATGATCCACACGCGGTCCGCGGTCAGCCGGGACACCGCGCCGGTGTTCACCTCGGCCGCCCAGGCCAACCGCGAGCCCTCGTCCTCCTCGGAGAGCACCGCGTCGCCCGGCCGCCACCGCGCCAACTCCGTGCGGATCAGGTCGTGCGACACCTTGTCCCCGGCCGACTTCAGCGCGCCCGTGTCCGCGAAGCCCAACTCCGCACGCAGGTCGAGCAGCGCCTGACCGGCCCGGGAGGCCAACCACCGGGCGAACGCCCCGTCGATCATCGGAGGACTGCCCATCTGCCCGCTCCCGTCGCCTCGCCGCGGCCCGTGCCCGCACGCACCGATCGGCCGCGACCCGCGTCGCCGGTCACGGCACGCCGAAAGGCGCAGACTACCGGCCAACCGTTTCCGATCCGGTACGCCCCGCCCGGCTCAACCGCCGTGATACAGGTTCTGGGTCGGCTCCACGCCCTTGACGATCACCGACTCCACCACATCGGCGGCCCGGTCCACCAGGAAATCGAGTTCCTTACGCTCCGCCGCGCCGAAATCCGACAGCACGTAATCCGCCGGATCCTGCCGCCCCGGCGGCCGACCCACGCCGAACCGCACCCGGACGTAGTCCTTGGTGCCCAACGACTTGGACATCGAACGCAGGCCGTTGTGCCCGCCCTCGCCGCCGCCACACTTGATCCGCACCTGGCCGAAGCCGATGTCCAGCTCGTCGTGCACCGCGATCACCCGCGCCGGGGGCACCTTGTAGAACTGCGACAGCGCCGCGACCGGCCCGCCGGACAGGTTCATGTACGTCAGTGGCTTCACCAGCACCAGCTTCGGACCGCCGAACCCCAGCCGCCCTTCCGCGACCTCGGCCACCGCCCGCTTGTGCCGGCCGAACCGCGCGCCCAACCGCCCCGCCAGCAGCTCCACCACCATGAACCCGACGTTGTGCCGGTTCCCGGCGTACTCCCGGCCCGGATTGCCCAGGCCGACCACCAGCCACGGCCCCGCCTCGTCCGTCACGACCCGCCCCTCCCGCCGTCTTCACCGACTCCCGATACGCCGGCAGGCGCCCCCGAAACTCGGGGACGCCTGCCGCACGATACGAACCGATCAGGCCTCGGTACGCGCCTCGGTGGTCTCCGCGCCCTCGGCGGCCGGGGCGGCGTCCGCACCCTCGGAGCCCTCGGTGACCTCGCCGGTCTCGGCCTCGGCCTCCTCGGTGGCCTCCTCGACCTCGGGCAGCGTCGCCTCGAGCTGCTCGGCGGTCGGCGCGGCGGTCACCGCGGCGACCGGCAGCGTCGGGTCGACGGCCAGCTCGACACCGCTGGGCAGCTCGACGTCGCCGGCGGTCACCGAGGAGCCCGCCTCCAGGCCCTCGATCGACGCCTCGAGGTGGTCCGGCACCTTGGTGGCGTCGGCGGTCACCGAGAGGGTGTCGTGGTCGTGCACGATCAGGGTGTCCCGCGCGGCCTCGCCGGTCAGCTGGACCGGGACCTCGACGGTGACCTTCTCGCCCCGGCGCACCAGGATGAGGTCCACGTGCTCGAAGGTGTCCCGGATCGGGTCCCGCTGGATCGCCTTCGGCAGCGCCAGCACCTGGGTGCCGTCGGTGATGTCGATCGCGAAGAGCTGGTTGGCGCCGCCCTTGCGGATCGCGGCGGCGAACTCCCGCGACGGCAGCGCGATGTGCTTGGGCTTCTCGCCGTGGCCGTACAGCACGGCGGGCACCTTGCCGGCCCGGCGGGTACGACGGGCACCACCCTTGCCGAACTCGGTACGGGGCTCGGCGCTGATCTTTACCTCGGACACGGGGAAACTCCTGATGCTTTTCGCTGCGGCGGCTTGTCGTCTAACGGTGCTGGGGCGAGGGGCTCGCTGGGGCTCATGCGTCATGAACGACTGCCCGGAGCACCGCGTCGATGACGGTGCCTCCGTGCGGCGCTCTTCAGCGGCCCGCCGGGCACCCTCGCCGTGGCAACCGCACCAGTCTACCCGAGCTGTTTCCCGGGTTTCCGGCAGTCCCCGGTCACGGCTCCAGGCTGGCCCGCCGACGGTGTTCCCCGCCAGCGTGCCAGCCCGTTTCGACCAGTTTGTCAGCTCCGGCCGGCCGACTCGGCCATCTTCAGCTCAGGCCACCGAAGAGAGTGGTCACCGAGCCATCGTCGAAGACCTCCCGGATCGCCCGCGCCAGCAGCGGCGCGATCGACAGCACGGTCAGCTTGTCCAGCTGCTTCTCCGGCGGCAACGGCAGCGTGTTGGTCACCACGATCTCGCTGATCGAGCTGTTCTTCAGCCGCTCGGTCGCCGGGTCCGACAGGAGCGCGTGGGTGGAAGCGACCACGATCTCCGCCGCGCCCGACTCCTTGAGGATGTCCGCGGCCTTGGCGATGGTGCCACCGGTGTCGATCATGTCGTCGACGATCAGGCAGACCCGACCCTCGACCTCGCCGACCACCCGGTTCGCCACGACCTGATTCGGCTTCATCGGGTCACGGGTCTTGTGGATGAACGCCAGCGGGCAGCCACCCAACCGGTCGGTCCACCGCTCGGCCACCCGCACCCGGCCGGAGTCCGGTGCCACCACGGTCATCGGGCGGCCGGCGTACTTGTGCTCCACGTACTCGGCGAGGATGTCCATCGCGAAGAGGTGGTCCACCGGGCCGTCGAAGAAGCCCTGGATCTGCGCGGTGTGCAGGTCGACGGTGAGGATGCGGTTCGCGCCGGCGGTCTTCAGCAGGTCCGCCACCAGGCGGGCCGAGATCGGCTCCCGACCCCGGTGCTTCTTGTCCTGGCGCGCGTACGGGTAGAACGGCAGCACGACGGTGATCCGCTTCGCCGACCCCCGCTTCAACGCGTCCACCATGATCAGGGTCTCCATGACCCAGGTGTTCACCCCGTGCGTCACGGACTGCACCACGAAGGCGTCCGAACCACGCACCGAGTCCTTGAACCGTACGAAAATCTCGCCGTTGGCGAACTCGTACGCGTCGGCCGGCGTCGGTGCCACACCGAGCACCTCGCCGATCTCCTTGGCCAGTTCCGGGAAACCCCGTCCGGAGAAGAGCATCAGGCTCTTGCGGTTTTCGGCGACGATGCTGCCCATGGGCCCGTCTGCTCCCGTTTGTCGGCGGTACCCGGCCCGGTGGTGGTGGGTCGGGGACTATTCGGTTGCAGTATCTCCCGCGCCGGACGCACCGCCCACCGTCTCGGCCCGCCCGTGCATTGCCTCACTGTCGCTTGCGGTGCCGGCCACCTCCGACGCACCCTTCGCGTCGCCGGCGCGCTGCGCGGCCTCGGCCGCCGCCGTACCGGCCCGCCGCTTCACCACCCAGCCCTCGATGTTGCGCTGGCGCGCGCGGGCGACACCCATCGCGCCCGGCGGCACGTCGTCCACGATCACCGAGCCGGCCGCCGTGTACGCGCCGTCACCCACCTCGACCGGCGCGACGAACATGTTGTCCGCCCCGGTCCGGGCGTGGCTGCCGATCACCGTGCGGTGCTTGTTGACCCCGTCGTAGTTGACGAAGACCGACGCGGCGCCGATGTTGGTCTGCTCGCCGATCGTCGCGTCACCCACGTACGTCAGGTGCGGCACCTTCGAGCCGGGCCCGATCTCGGACTTCTTCACCTCGACGAACGTGCCGACCTTCGCCTTCTCGCCCAGCCGGGCCTCCGGCCGCAGGTACGCGTACGGCCCCACGCTGGCGCCCGCGCCCACCTCGGCGCCCACCGCGTGGCTGCGCACCACTGACGCCGCCGGGCCGACGATCGTGTCGATCAGCGTCACGTCCGGCCCGACCAGCGCGCCCGCGCCGACCACCGTGGCCCCGCGCAGCTGGGTGTTCTGGTCGATGACCGCGTCGCGGTCCAGCGCCACCGTCACGTCGATCCAGGTGGTCGCCGGGTCGAGCAGGCTCACCCCGGTGCGCATCCATGCCTCGTTGACCCGGTCGCGCAGCAGTCGCCGCAGCGACGCCAACTCCACCCGGTCGTTGCAGCCCAGCGTCTCGACGTGGTCGACGGCCACGTGCACCGCGACCGGCTCGCCGACGGACCGGAGCAGGCCGAACACGTCGGTCAGATACTCCTCGCCCTGGTCGTTGTCGGTGGAGAGCTTGCCCAGCGCGTCGCGCAGCCGCACCGCGTCGAACGCGTAGATGCCGGCATTGATCTCCCGGATCGCGCGCTGGGTCGCGTCGGCGTCGCGCTCCTCGACGATCTGCTCCAGCCGGCCGTCGGCGTCCCGGACGATCCGCCCGAGCCCGGTCGGATCGGGCACCTCGGCGGCCAGCACGGTGGCCGCCGCGGCGGCCTCCTCGTGCGCGGTCACCAACGCGCCCACCGTCTCCGGGCGCAGCAGCGGCACGTCGCCGTTGATCACCACGACCGTGCCGGCGCCCTCCGGTACGGCGTCCAACGCGATCCGCACGGCATGCCCGGTGCCGAGCTGCTCGGCCTGGAGCACGGGCGTGGCGTCGGGGGCGATCTCGGTCAGGTGGGCCCGGACCTGGTCGGCGCCGTGGCCCACCACGACGACGGTGCGGTCGGCGGCCAGCGGCCCGGCCGCGCTCAGCACGTGGCCGAGCAGCGTACGGCCGAGCAGGGGGTGCAACACCTTGGGCAGTGTCGACTTCATCCGCTTGCCCTCACCGGCGGCGAGCACGACGACGGTACGAAGGTGGGGCTGGGGCACGACGTGGCTCCCGTCGGGACGGCGGACACTCTCGCGGCCATGCTAACCACGCGGCCCGCCAGCGCGTCCTCTTACCCCCAGCAGAACCCAAAACGGACTTGTCGGGACAGCTCGGCCGCCAGGGTTCGAACCTGAAATACGGGTACCAAAGACCCGGGTGTTGCCAATTACACCACGGCCGATTGCAACGTCAAGAACACCGTCGCCTCAGAACGAGCATCCTGCCGGTACACCTTAACGCCCGACGGCCGCGACGCCAGCACTCCTGCCCTTCATGATCCCCTCGGCCTTGCCGACCATCGCACGTGGCTCGTGACCGAGGCGGCGGTGACACCCCGCGCGGGAAACCGCTCGGGCGGCACCCCACAGCGAATGGAGGGTGGGCCCTGAGCAGGGCTTTAGGACCTACGTACGACAGCTTTTTCAAACTTCCCCGTGCGATCTACCGAGCCGTAAGTTACGGTGACGTAGGCGTAGGTTCGTGATCGTTTCCGTCCCCTCTGCGAGGTGCCATGTCCACTACCATGCTCGAACCCAACACCGCCGGCCCCGGCCCGAAACCGCTCACCGACGGCAGCCAGTCCAACGGGATCCTGGCCGCCCTGTGGGCCTTCGTCGTGATCCCCTTCGTGGCCCTGCTGGTCGCCGTGCCGATCGCCTGGGGCGGCTGGCTGGGCTGGAGCGACGTGATCATCGGCCTGGTCTGGTACGTGGTTTCCGGGCTCGGCATCACGGTGGGCTTCCACCGCTACTTCACGCACGGCTCGTTCAAGGCCAAGCGTTGGCTGCGGGTGACCCTGGCGGTCGCGGGTTCGCTGGCGGTACAGGGCGAGATCATCCAGTGGGTGGCCGACCACCGGCGGCACCACGCCTTCTCCGACCTGGAGGGTGACCCGCACTCGCCGTGGCGTTTCGGCACCAGTTTCTGGGCGCTGACGCGGGGTCTGTTCCACGCACACGTGGGCTGGCTGTTCCGCCGCGAGCTGTCCAACCGGGAGCGGTTCGCACCGGATCTGATCGCCGACCGCGACATCAGCCGGGTGGACCGACTGTTCCCCGCGCTGGTGGCCGTCTCACTGCTCGGCCCGGCGCTGATCGGGGGCCTGGTGACCTGGTCGTGGCAGGGCGCGCTCACCGCGTTCTTCTGGGCCGGGCTGCTCCGGATCGGCCTCCTGCACCACGTCACCTGGGCGATCAACTCGGTCTGCCACGTGTACGGCGAGCGCCCGTTCGCGATGCGCCAGGGCGACCGCGCGTCGAACTTCTGGCCGCTGGCGATCCTGTCGTTCGGTGAGAGCTGGCACAACCTGCACCACGCGGACCCGACCAGCGCGCGGCACGGTGTGCTGCGTGGTCAGGTGGACATCTCGGCCCGGGTGATCTGGCTGTTCGAGAAGGTCGGCGCGGCGTCGCAGGTGCGCTGGCCGAAGCCCGAACGTCTCGCGGCCAAGCTCGTGAAACCGGTCGCACCCCGGTAAACCGGGCGGTGCCGCGGTGTGCCACCTGGCAGGATGGCCGGGTGGCCGAGCGGAGCGGGGGGCCGGACGGCTCGGCGGACGGGGGGCCGAGCCCGATCCGGGTACGGTCGGACGGCACGGCAGGCCGGACGGGCCGCCCGCCAGTGAGGCGACGACGTGAGCGGGCACAGCGGAGGCACCATTCCACGGCAGGGCGTCACCGAGCGCCAGCGAGGCGGCGACATGCCCGAGGTCAGTGACGAAGCCGGCGGCCGGCGTGCGGTGCCGGCCGCGGCGGCGAAACCCAAGCCCCCCTCACGGGTACGCATGTCGGCCGCGCAGCGGCGGGAGCAGTTGATCGCGATCGGCCGGCAGCTGTTTGCCGAGCGAGGTTTCGACGCCACCTCCATCGAGGAGGTGGCGGCCCGCGCCAAGGTCTCCAAGCCCGTGGTGTACGAGCACTTCGGTGGCAAGGAGGGGCTGTACGCGGTCGTGGTCGACCGGGAGGTCCGGGCCCTGCTGGACCGGATCACCACGGCGCTGACGGCGGGGCATCCGCGTGAGTTGCTGGAGCAGGCGGCGATGGCCCTGCTGGGCTACATCGAGGAGGAGACCAGCGGGTTCCGGGTGCTGGTCCGCGAGTCGCCGCTGTTGTCCGGCACGGCCACCTTCAGCAGCGTGATGAACGACGTGGCCCACCAGGTCGAGCACATCCTGGGCGCCGAGTTCAAGAGCCGCGGGTACGACCCGAAGCTGGCCGAGCTCTACTCGCAGGCCCTGGTGGGCATGGTCGCGTTGACCGGCCGCTGGTGGCTGGAGGTGCGCAAGCCGCGCAAGGAGACGGTGGCGGCGCACCTGGTCAACATGGCCTGGAACGGGTTGTCGCACCTGGAGGCGAAGCCCACGTTGATCACCGCCCGCCGCCGCTGACCGTTCAGCGGCGGTGCACGTCGGCCACCGGATGTTTGCGGCGTTCCAGCTCCGCCTCGGCGTGCTCCGACGGGCCGGTTTTGTCGTACAGGCCGGTGCCCAGCAGGATCAGGCCGAACAGCATCGACACGATCACGGTCGACATCGAGAAGTTGAGGAAGTTCGCGTCGGTCTGCAGCACGGACATCATGAGGATGCTGGTCACCAGGAACACCGCCCCGGCGGTGAGGTTCATGTAGTGGCCGAGGTTGCTGCGCCGGGACGCCCCGATGATCAGGACGACTCCGAAGACCACCGAGGCGAGCGAGAAGGCCAGGTTGGTGCGGAGCCCGAGGGCCCAGTGGTTGCCCCGGTCAAAGAGCGGGTCGCCGATCGTCTCGGCGACACCCCAGACGCCGAAGACCAGGATGTAGACGCCGATCAGGCCGGAGAGCACCCGGTAGAGCGGCCGTGCCGGATGGTTCACCGGAAAGTGCGGCATACCCAGACCCCCCTGAATCGACCGTTTCAGGAGGATTGTCACCCAGGGCAGAGCCGACCGTCCGGAGAACCACAAAGCCCGAAACGGTCCGCCGCAGGCCGGACCAGGTCAGGTTTCGCCGGAGCCCGAGCTGCGCAGGGATCAAGCCTGACCGCCCGGAGCAGCTCGGGC